>JADQBO010000265.1 GCA_016278585.1 Desulfosporosinus sp. | reverse complement strand
ATTTGCTGCACTTGAGGAGTTAAAAGGGGATGCAGCTTTAAATTTAAGCCTTTTTCAAGGAACCAATGGAAAATTGTTTATAATTGAAGGGGAAAAACAGCGTCGTTTGACACGGCTCGCTCTAGCACAAGCAGACGTCGTTGTGGATGCACTTTTTGGAATAGGAATGCGCGGGGCTTTGCCGGGTTTAATTGAAGAATATGTGGATGAAGTGAACCGTGCCCCTGGATGGGTGGTTTCCATTGACATTCCCAGCGGGGTCGAAGCCAACACTGGTAAAGTTTACCGAACTGCAATTTGCGCCCAAACGACGGTTACCTTTGGACTCCCCAAATGGGGTCTTTTTCTCGGTGAAGGGCCGGAATATTGCGGGCGAGTGGTAGTGGACCCTATCTCTATCCCAGAATCTTACTTAGTAGAGGAAGGGATTTCTACCTTTGTATTGATGGATGATGACGTACGCGCTATGCTCCCTATTCGCCAACTTAAAGGGCATAAAGGTACTCATGGAAAAGGAATCCTTGTGGCAGGGTCTAAAGGGATGACCGGGGCAGCAGTGTTGGCGGGACGAGGAGCGTTACGAAGCGGAATTGGACTGTTACAAATTGTAACTGCTGAGGGAATTGCGAAAGAAGTTGATGCAAGCCTCACAGAGGCAACTGTTTGGTCTGCCCCTGGAGAAGATTGCCTAAATGAAGAAGCTTGGCCAATAATTTTAAAGCAATCTGAAAAAGCTCAAGCTCTTGCGGTGGGTCCAGGTTTAGCCCAAAATTCACAATTTATGGCTGTGTTAGAGGAAATATTTATAAATATAAGTTGTCCAGTGGTCTTAGATGCGGATGCCCTGAATTTGCTAGGATTAGAACCTAGTTTACTAAGTTTAAGAAATGGTCGAGGTGGCTTGATTCTTACGCCCCATCCAGGTGAAATGGCCCGACTTTGTCAATGTAGTGTTGAAGATGTTGAACGCAATCGTTTGGACCTTACGGTGGCGAAAGCGGTTGAGTGGGAAGCCGTGGTTGTTTTAAAGGGCTCTGTGACCATAATTGCGTCGCCGGATGGACGTGCCTTCTTCAATCCTACTGGGAATCCCGGTCTGGGTACAGGGGGGACGGGAGATGTCCTTACTGGGAGTATACTATCCTGGTTAGCCCAGGGGGTTTCACCACTTGACGCGGCGTGCCTGGGAGTTTACTTACACGGGAAAGCTGCGGATGAGTTAGCGAAAGAGTATGGGTGGTCCGGATTCACAGCCCTGGAGGTGGCAGATCAATTGCCTAAAGTACGACGTGCCTTGGAACTGAAGGGCTTAGAGGGAAAGAGGGGATAGGACTATGGGGGGAAGACCGGTTTGGGCTGAGGTAAATCTGCAAACACTGAGAGAAAATTTCTATAAGCTTCAGGCATATACCAAAAGCGAAATAATGCCGATCGTTAAGGCAGATGCTTATGGACATGGAGTGATTCCCGTAGTAAAAACTCTCATTGCCTGTGGCGCAAAGCGTTATGGTGTTGCTCTGTTACAAGAAGCACTGGAAATAAAGGCAGTATTTCCTGAGGTTACAGTCATGGTCATGGGGGCTACTGAGCTGGAAGAATCGGACACTTTGGTTAGAGAAGAGATTATCCCCACTGTTTTTCTATTAGCTCAGGCTCAAGCACTCTCCAAGGCAGCGGTAAGACAAAAAAGAACAGCGAGATTACACATAAAAGTAGACTCTGGAATGGGGCGAATCGGATTTCGAGAGACTGATGTTGAAGATATTATAAAAATTTACAATTTGCCAAATCTATTAATTGAAGGTATTTTCACTCACTTTGCCACTGCGGATCAAAGAGATCTGTCCTTTGCCAGAAAACAATTACAAGGCTTTCAAACCCTATGTGACAGATTGAAGCGAGCTGGGCTTTGTATTCCAATTCGCCATGCGGCAAATAGCGCTGCGATTATCCAATTTCCAGAATCGCATTTTGAGCTTGTTCGTTTGGGAATTAGTCTTTATGGACTTGCTCCATCTTCTCAGGTGGGTGATAATGTCGGCTTGGAACCGGTTATGTCTTGGAAAGCGAGAGTGTCTCATGTCAAAAGTATTAGTACAGGAGAAACCGTAAGTTATGGGCGCACATTTAAGGCGGCTTATCCTACACGTGTTGCGACTATCCCGGTAGGTTATGCGGATGGACTGCGCAGAATACTTTCTAATCAGGGAGAAATGCTGATTCATGGAAGGCGCTCGACCGTAATAGGCAGGATCTGTATGGATCAGGCTATGCTTGAAGTAACTAAAATTCCTAGTATAAAAGTTGGGGATGTTGTAACTATCTTAGGGAAAGATGGTAATGAACAGCTAACAGCGACAGAAATGGCAGAGTGGATGGGAACCATCAGTTATGAAGTGGTTTGTGGAATTTCTAAACGGGTTCCGCGTGTGTATCTTAATCCTATAGAAGAAACGTAAGATGGTTGTAGGTTAAACGAAAAACAAGAACTAACTTTCTGTAACAAACTCCGGTTGAAGGCATAAAACCTTTAAGCCTATCATAAGTTGTGGCAAGGGGGGAGTGCCATGGCCATGTTTGATCTGACCACTGGGATGAGTTATGTCTTTTTTATACTTTGCCTGGTGCTCGGTTGGGGTGCTGCCGGAGCCCTCGATTATGACGGCATTCTGCATCGTTCCACATCACGTTGGGGGCGATTTCTACTCCGTTTAGGTGTAGCATTAGTATTGGCTGAGGGATTCCGACTGTTCTTAAGTTTTGTGCTTGGTCCTATACTTGACTTAGTTGTACATAAAAGTATTAATGGGTTTAAGGCATTTTAACAAGTGATATTTTAAATAGGTTTAAGCAATTTGTGGATCAGAGTTTGAGGGAATAAAGGATGTGTGAAAATTTAGTCTCTAAAATTTTAAGTGGTGCAACCATCAAAAAGGGTCCTCATTTCACTATCTAAAGTGAAATGAGGACCCTTTTTGATGGTATAGAAGCAAACCCAGGGATCTGAAACCAACGCAACAAGTTTTAGTACAGCTTTGAGTAAGTATCTCAACTCAGGGATCAAAAACCAAAATACGAAAGAACTATGAAACCGAGCACAATTCGGTAATAACCAAAGGCTTTGAAATCTTTTTTGCTGACGTAATTCATGAAGCCTGCAATAACCAACCAGGCCACAATAAATGAAACTAAAAATCCAAACGCTACCACTAGAAACTCATGAGGTGTGAGAATGAGTCCGTTTTTTAATAATGTGTAACCTGACGCTGCAACCATCGTAGGAATGGCTAAAAAGAAGGAAAATTCAGCGGCAACAACTCTAGAAGCACCTAATAACATGGCCCCGATGATGGTTGAAGCTGAACGTGAGGTTCCTGGAATCATGGCTAAACACTGAATAATTCCGATCAAAAAAGCCGTTTTATAGGTGAGTTGTTCTACTGATCTAATTCGAGGGGAAGATCTCTTATTTTCAATATATAATAATATTAAGCCGCCAATAATCAAGGCAATGGCTACAACAGTCGTGTTAAACAAGAGTTCTTCGATATAATCTGCAAGGAGAAAGCCCAATCCAAGTGCAGGAATGACTCCTAAAAGTGTCTTTTTCCAAAGGTCAAAGACCTTAGTATTTTCTATGGAATTGCTCCGTCCAAATGGAATTAGTCTGTTCCGAAAGTAAATTACGACCGAAAGAATTGCTCCTAGTTGTATCACTATATTAAACATATTTGCAAATTGTTCTGAGAACCCAACAAACTGATTGACTATTATGAGATGTCCAGTGGAAGAAATTGGTAGAAACTCGGTAATTCCTTCTACGATCCCCAAAATTAAGGCGCTAACATAATCGTTCATAGCATCATCTCTTTTCTAAGTATTGAATCATTTTCTTTATCGATTTTATCAGCTTAACCTTCGCAAACAACCCACTCATTATCCCATAGGTTTAATAAACCAGTCAATGAAGTACAAGTCTATATTAAGTGTCAGGAATCGACAAAGTAGTTGAAATAAAAAATTATTAGCCGAGTTCATATGGTAAAATAGTGGTGATTAGATGATATCATAAGCGTAATTCAAAAAAAGTGGAGTCACGAAGCTTATCGGCACCGAAAAAAGAGTGTGCGGGGGCACCGCTCAACATGAAATTGAAGTCTAATAATAGATAACTTAACTGGATTAAAGGTATTTATATTAAAGATAGGTTTGTTTTAAGGGAATTTTGGTTGATAATAGATTTAAGAGTGCTACAATGTGATGAGACGACGATTGAAGGAGTAAACATGAAGCGAACATGGCGTTTTTGGTTTGCCTTATGGGCAAGTAAGATAATAACGATGGGGTTGTTAATTGCCGGGAAAAAGGGGACAACCTTACCCGGAAAGATTGCTAACCGGATTGACCCCAAGATCATGCAGCACCTAAGTTTAGCTTACACCGACGGGATTATCATGGTCACTGGAACCAATGGAAAAACGACAACCGCTAATCTTCTGGCTAGTATTTTACATGAGGCCGGAAAAGACTTTGCTTTTAACCAGGCAGGGGCAAACCTTGTGACTGGAATTACTGGAGCTTTGGTTCAAAATACTGGCTGGAACGGCTTATCACGAGGGAGTTTGGCCTTGCTGGAAGTAGATGAAGCAACAGTTCCTAAGTTTTGTGAACACGTTTCTCCCAGTTTAGCGATTGTCACTAATTTTTTCCGTGATCAACTCGATCGCTACGGAGAATTAGATACAACAGTTCGTATGGTCAAAGAATCTCTACCCGAAGAAACTGTTCTCGTTTTAAATGCCGATGATCCCTTGGTTGCCCAGTTTGGCACGAGCCATCCTCAGACAATTTATTATGGGGTAGAGCGCACTCCAGATAGTCAATCTGAGAGTCAGGAAACTAGGGAAGCTAGGTTTTGCCCGGGATGCGGCACAGTCTTAGATTATTCCCTCTTTCATTATGGCCAATTGGGGATTTTTAAGTGCTCAGGGTGTGGGTTTCATCGCCCCGAGCCAAAAATCCAGGCGAAAGATGTTCACTTGGATGAAGGTTCACTTCTGTTTCGGGTCGATAGGGGTTTATTTACGATAGGCCTGCAAGGTTACTATAATCTATATAATGCGCTGGCGGCCTTTACAGCAGCTCGTATACTAGGTTTAGATGATAGGATAATTGAAAAGGGACTACGAGTTTTTATTCCTCAAGCCGGACGAATGGAACGGTTTCACTTGCCGGAAGGGGAAATGACGTTAACCCTTGTAAAAAATCCGACAGGGTTTAATCAAGTTATTCAGACCATGATTAGCATTGAAAAGCCTCTTGGGATTATCATTGGGATTAATGACTTAGCTGCGGATGGGCGGGATATTTCCTGGCTCTGGGATGTTAATTTTGAACGATTAGGAACACATCAGGAACGAATACAGAAAATAGTTTGTACGGGTTTACGAGCAGAGGACATAGCCTTAAGGCTTAAATACGCGGGAGTACCTGTTGAGAAACTTGTTCTCGAACATAGTTTAACTGAATCCCTTGATCGTTTGCGAGCAAATCGGGCAGAGGACGAGGCCTGGTTTGTATTACCCACGTATACTTTACTCTTCCCGTTACGGGAAATCCTTGAAGAGTATCAAAAGAGTTCGGGGTTATCACATTCAGGGGTTAAGGATCGTGGAGAGGAGGCACGTGCGTGAAATTAACTATTTGCCATCTGTATCCTGATTTACTCGATCTTTATGGGGATCGAGGTAATATCTTAGCACTCGCGGCCCGCTGTCGTTGGCGGGGGATTGAACCAGTTATTCAACAAGCTTCCTTGGGTGAAGACTTAGATTTTATGGGAATGGATATTCTGTTTATTGGCGGCGGTTCTGATCGTGAACAAGGCCTACTGGTTAAGGATCTAATGCATCGGGAAGATGAACTCCGAAAAGCTATAGAGAATGGTCTTGTCGTTCTTTCTATTTGCGGTGGTTATCAAATGTTGGGTAAATATTATCAAATGACAAGTGGAGAAAAAATCGATGGGTTGGGTATTTTAGATATTTGGACTATCGCAGGAGAGAAACGTCTAATTGGCAATGTGGTGGTAGAGCTTCATGAGAAAGTATTAGGTATCAATTCGAATAAATTTAGTACATTGGTTGGCTTTGAGAATCACTCGGGCAAAACTCATTTGGGTGAAGGGGTCAGCCCCTTGGGTAAAGTCTTATTTGGTCATGGGAATAACGGAGAGGACAGTAGGGAAGGGGTACGTTACCGCAATGTCTTCGGAACGTATTTGCACGGTCCGCTTCTCCCTAAGAACCCGCATTTTGCTGATTTGTTGTTGGAATTAGCGATTCTAAGACGTGGGTTCGACACATGCTTGACAACACTTGACGACGGCTTAGAAGAATTAGCTCATAAGGCCATGCTCAAAAGATTATTGAAACAAGCTTAAATTCAATCCTATGATTGGTTAACAACAAAAAATCAGTATATCAAGAGTGATATACTGATATACTATCATTAATGAGTGCTTTTTTTATAAAATTCAACCCTGCAAACTCCCTCTTACCATAATTTACATGAGGAAATAACCTTGTTTATAGGGGGTTTTGGTTTATTTACCTTTGGAATTCGTTGACACTTTTTTGGATTGCTGTCTATAATAGAGTATAGCTTTAGCTAAATGACTTGGGGGTGCTAATGTGGCAGAAAGTAAGCGAATTATGATTAGTTTGCCGGAGAGTTTGCTTGCGGAGGTAGATGGAATCGTAACAGTTGAAAAGCGAAATCGCAGCGAATTTATTCGAGAAGCATTAAATAGCATCCTTCACGAACGTCGAAAGAAAGGAATCCATGAGCAGATGCGTAAAGGATACCTAGAAATGGCGCAACTGAATTTATCGATAGCTAGGGAGTTGTTTACAACGGAACAAGAAGTACTAGAGTACTATGAAGAAACGATGGTGGCGTATCAGAGATGATGATAAAACGCGGGGAAATCTATTACGCAGAACTTAACCCCGTCGTCGGCTCAGAACAGGGAGGTACTCGTCCTGTCCTCGTGATTCAAAACGATATAGGGAATCAATTTAGCCCGACGACAATTATTGCTGCAATCACTTCACAGATTGCGAAAGCGAAATTACCGACTCACGTAGAAGTAAGAGCTAAACGCAGCGGTTTGGAACGGGATTCAGTTATTCTTACGGAGCAGATTCGGACAATTGATAAAAGTCGACTTAAGGAAAAAGTTGCTGTTTTGGATGAAGAAGTGATGCTAAGGGTAGATCAAGCCATCGAAATCAGTTTGGGGCTTGCGGATATTTAAGTATATAGTTACTATAGAGGCAGCGTGGCGGGAGACAAAAACCGACGCTGTTTTTGTTTGCTCAAATGAGAGGAGTGGGAAGGGAATGTTAAGTAAACCGGTGATCGGGATTACAGCTGCTCATTGTACGGAAGAACTAAAAACCTTTCCGAGGCATTATTATGTCGAATCAATTAGAGCAGCAGGGGGGATTCCTTGTATTGTTCCGCCTGTTCGGACTTCAGAAGAGGCCACTGACTTAATGAACATTCTCCAAGGTCTACTTTTGTCGGGTGGTGGGGATATCTCTCCCATTTACTTAAGAGAAGATCCACTCCGGGGAATTAGAGGGTGTTTTCCTGAACGGGATTTAAGTGAAATACTACTCACTCAGATTGCCTTACAACAGAACATTCCTTTGCTAGGAATTTGCCGTGGAATCCAGGTACTCGCTGTCGCGGCTGGTGGGAAAATTTATCAGGACATTCCCAGACAATATCCAAAAGCCATGGAACATAGTCAAACAGCCCCACGCCAAGATGCTTGGCACGAGGTAGAGGTGGTAAAGGAATCACTGCTCTATCGACTACTTGCCCATAAGAAAATTGAAGTCAATAGTTTTCATCATCAAGCTGTTTTAGAAATCCCCCAAGGATTTATCCAAAATGCTCAGGCTGCTGATGGGATTATTGAAGGGATCGAAAGGCACAATGCTGATTTTTGTATAGGCGTTCAATGGCACCCTGAGAGTATGGAAAGTGATATGCAGAGTAAAGCATTATTTAGAGGGTTTATTGAAGCGTGTCTAAGAAAAACTTGTTGATAGATTTACATAACAAAAAGAGACGACTAATGGTCGTCCCTCCTGTTACGGATTTATCTGCACACACGCTTGATGCGATAGACTATCGATGACAAACATGAGTTCCATAGCAGATAATTTCTCCGATTTTGTCGCGCCAATTGCGCGATCTCAATGTCAGCTCGTCTTTTAGTTTAGGGCAAGTACAAGTTTTTGTCAACCTTCAAAATTTAGGAAAAAGACAGACTTACTTGACATATTGTGGTATCCTTAAGTGGACATTGATGATGTATACAAAATTCTTTATAATTTTAAAAGGAATTCTTGAGTTTGGAACGAATAAAACATACGGAACTGAAATTCTATATAATTTCTTAAATGAAAAATAGCAAAATGGAAGGAGCACCCGCTTGATTCAATTAGAAGGGGTAAATAAGCACTTTGGTCATGCACATGTCTTAAAAGATATTAATTTAACAGTAAAGTCGGGAGAAAAATTGGTGGTCATAGGCCCCAGTGGATCAGGCAAGAGTACACTAATTCGGTGTATGAACCTTCTGGAAAAGCCGAGTTCGGGTAAAGTGACAGTGGACGGGGTAGATATTACAGCCCATAAAGCGTTAGTGGCTGAAGTTCGTCAGTCAGTTGCTATGGTTTTCCAGCAATTTAACCTCTACCCACACAAAACAGTGCTAGAAAACTTAACTCTCGCCCCTATACTTATTAAAAAAGTACCTCAGGCAGAAGCAGCCAAGGCTGGTATGGCTTTTCTGGAGCGTGTGGGATTAACAGAAAAGGCCAATGTATATCCGTCTCAGCTTTCCGGGGGGCAGCAACAACGTGTGGCGATTGCCCGAGCCTTAGCGATGCGCCCTAAAATCATGCTCTTTGATGAGCCAACCTCAGCGTTGGATCCGGAAATGATCCAGGAAGTTTTGGATGTTATGATTGATCTAGCCCATGAGGGCATTACAATGGTCGTTGTAACGCATGAAATGGGTTTTGCTCGAACGGTTGGGGATCGCGTCATCTTTATGGATGAGGGACTAATTGTGGAAGAAAACTCTCCCGAACAGTTTTTTGAAAACCCTAGTAATGAACGTACTAAGTCATTCTTAAGCCGAATTTTGCGCTAGTTTTTAAAATTCGGTCTGTTTCATAGGTGGTACAGTCCAGGGTATTTAGGGAAAGCGCAGGTATCTGCGACTAAAAAGGATTCGAAGAGGGGGAAGAAAGATTTATGAAGAAAATTGGAATGCTTTTAACAAGTCTATTATTAGTTGCTGGATTGGTGACTGGATGCGGGTCTACTCCGGCAACCCCAGACAAGAGTGGCAGTGGGGTAGCTCCAGAAATTCAGGCCATCAAAGACCGAGGTGTTCTAAAAGTAGGGGTTAAAGTAGATGTTCCTAATTTTGGATATAAGGATCCTAAGACACAAAAAGTCGATGGATATGAAATTGATCTAGCTAGAGCCATCTCTAAAAAGATTTTAGGCGAAGAGAAAATCGAAACTACAGCTGTAACAGCCAAAACAAGGGGTCCTTTGCTCGATAGTGGGAGCGTGGATTTAGTTATTGCAACCTTTACTGTTACAGAAGAGCGCAAAAAGAGTTACAATTTCTCTGACCCTTATTTTACCGATGGTGTAAGATTGATGGTTAAAAAGGATTCTGGTATTCAAAGTTTAAAAGACCTGGATGGTAAAAAGATTGGTGTAGCACAAAGCGCGACCAGTAAGAAGGCCATTCAAGAGGAAGCAGATAAAGTTGGAGCAAACATCAATTTCCTAGAGTACAGCACTTACCCAGAAATTAAAGCAGCCTTAGATTCTGGCCGAGTGGATTGTTTCTCCGTCGATGGCTCCATTCTATTTGGATATTTAGATGATTCGACAACGATATTGGCAGATAGTTTCAGTCCTCAGGATTATGGAGTCGCTTCTAAAATGGGAAATGATGAATTGGCTAAATTAGTCAATGAGACCATTGATGAACTACAAAAATCAGGTGAACTTGATAAAATGATCCAAAAGTGGGGTCTCAAATAGTGGTTGGACCTTTTGCCTTGTTTAAATGGGAAGCGCTTTTCCGTGATTGGACAGTATTTGCTGAGGGGTTTAAAACGACAATCATGGTAGCTGTCCTTGCTCTTTCATTGGCCCTTATACTTGGGATAGTGTTTGGAGTGTTAGGGACTTCTCAGTGGACACTAGCCAAACTAGTGAGCCGCGTCTATGTCGAATTCATTCAAAATACGCCACTGGTTATCCAAGTTTTCTTCCTATATCATGGGTTGCCTCATATGGGCCTTATGTTGCCTGTCTTCACTGTCGGTGTTTTAGGTGTTGGTGTGTATCATGGTGCTTATATTGCTGAAGTGGTTAGGGCTGGAATTAACTCGATCCACAGGGGTCAAATGGAAGCAGCGTTATCTCAGGGATTTAGTTTTTGGGGGGCTATGCGGTATATTATCTTGCCGCAAGCATCCCGTGTTGTTTTGCCACCACTTACCAATCAAGCGGTGAATCTAATTAAAAACACTTCAGTTCTTGCTATGGTAGCTGGCGGTGACCTAATGTATCGAGCGGACTCATGGTCTAGCGGAAATATTTACTACGGACCGGCGTATGTTGTTGTTGGTCTGCTGTATCTCCTTCTTTGTTTGCCTCTAGCGACGCTGACACGCCGCTTAGAAGGTAATAAGGAGGTGTCTGCATGATTCAAGAAGTCTTTAAACCTGAATTGTTTCGTTTTCTTGGGCAAGGACTTTTAACCACTCTTTATATTGCAGTCATGGCGATTCTGCTTAGCTTTATCTTTGGGACCATTCTTGGCATTGCTCGTTACTCCAAACAACCTATTCTTGGAAGAATTGCTGCACTGTACATTGAATGTGTTCGAAATATCCCTATGCTACTTTTCATTTTGGTTTTTCGTTTTATGACAACGATGAAACCCATTAATGCCGGGATTGCCGCGATTGCAGTCTTCACATCGGCTATTATTGCAGAAATTGTCCGAGGGGGATTAAACTCTATTGATAAAGGACAGTGGGAAGCCTCTAAGTCACAAGGTTTTTCTTATCGTCAAACCTTGATGCATATTATTCTCCCTCAAGCAATGCAAAAGATGATTCCTCCCTTAGTGTCACAGTTCATAACGGTTATTAAGGATACATCGTTTGTATGGGTTGTAGGTGTGGAAGATCTCACAGGTAAAGGTATGATCATTTTAGGACAGTATGGTACATCGGGTCAGGTCTTTACGGTTTTTGGGATGATTGCATCAACTTATTTCGTACTAAACTATTCACTTTCCATATTAGCCCGTCGACAACAACTTAAGATGGTGCATCAGAGTTATTAGCTTATTCAAGTGTTTCAAAGCATCAATAGTTGTTTTAAACAAAGGCTAAACAGTTTTAAATTATACAGTTAGACGACCTCAGTTGAGGTCGTCTTTTTGGTGTGCTTTGAAGCTCCATGGAACGCTATTGCGAAACAGCAAGCATATTTTAAGAGCACTATGGAGAGAATGTGACTTTAATATGGATATAAACTTGAGGCCATGTATTTATGAGTATCTATTTGACCGTAACTTATGGAAGTGCGGAGAAAGAAAGTTATTAGATACTTATAGACAAACAGGTTGAATTTATGCGTTAAAGACCTAGAGGAGCAAGAGTAAAGCAATAGTGTTAATATATGACAGACTTGGCAGGGATTTGACTCTTGATGGCGAAGTTTGTTAAATATATCCCTGCAAAGCCAGCCAAACAGACTCGATTATTTTGGAAGGTCTAGTCATCCAATGAAGAGCTGCGTTTGAGAAGACAGCATCGAACTGGTCTTTAGGGAGTCGCCACATCATTTAAAGAGGATTTACGACATCGGAGAAAATATGAACGTAGTAACCCGCCGGCGCAAACTCTCAGAACGTTATCGGAAATTGCTCTTTGAAAGCATTAAGCTAAATGTTATAGGGGCTTATTTTGTTTGTAGAAGAATGGAGTCGAATCGGACCTGATTAAGAAACTTGAGGTTGGAGGGATATGTAATGGAGTTAGGATTGATATTAGGTTTAGTTCTTTTTGTTTTTGGGATTGTTCTAACTTTTTTATCGTATCAAGGATGGTATACAGGACTATTTTAACAAACTGAAGGCACCCATAAAAGGATTTTACACCTTTGAGCATTCTGCCCACAGTCCAATATTTGAAGAACCAGAAAAGATGCAGTATATCATAAAGCAGGACGTACTGGCAAGAGCAAACAACTTTGCTGATTCAAGATAGGGTTTAAACACTGGGAAGTCCGAAAACGCCTAGGGGGCTCAATAAAGGGAGGATTATTTTGGATAGTAAGAATATATCCCGGAGAGCATTTATTTTAGGCGGGATAGGGTTGATAGCATACCTTTATTATGATCTTCATTCGATCGCTATTAAACGATATACCATTGCAATTAATAATCTACCTAAAGATTTTGAGGGCTTTACGATTCTCCATTTGACAGATTTGCATGCAAAAGAATATGGTGATAAACAAGATAAACTATTAAACTTAATTAACCGTCAAAGTTTCGACATGGTAGCAATAACAGGTGATTTTATTGATAAGAATAATCCTGATGTGGAACCCACTTTGTCGCTAGTCGAAGGATTAAGTTCCAAACCTATTTTCTTTGTTCCTGGAAATCACGAGTGGTGGCATGACTTTAGAATTAAGCCTGTATTGGAAGATTATGGAGTAAAGATACTAGAAAACAAGAAGCTGAAATATTCAAAAGGTGACTCTTATATTTGGATAATAGGGGTTGATGACCCTTATTTACGTAAAGATAATTTGGACGAAGCACTTGATGGTATAGCAGATTCTCAACCAAGGGTTTTGATAGCTCATGCACCTAATATTTTCCCATCTGCGTCCATGTCAAATATTGAGTTAATATTAGTAGGACATACTCACGGTGGACAAGTCAGACTTCCTATTGTTGGTGCGGTTGTTGCTCCGGGACAGGGGCTTTTCCCTAAATATGATTATGGACAATTTACGTCTGGGTCCACGAACATGATAATTAATGGTGGTTTAGGGGAGAGTGTTTTACCAATAAGATTTTATAATAGACCAGAAATCGTGCTAGTCAAACTGGTGTCTTCGGTTTAGCCTAAGGAGTGGGGTAAGGGGCATATAACACAGTGTGTTATGACACTTAGCCAACTTATTGAATTGTTTCGGATATTAGGGAGGTAAAGATGCAAAACAATCTAGTGACAATTTACAACAGGCTAAAAGCCATACTTAAGAAATATGAAAACCCTTTGCTTCCCAAAATCGATCTTGACAGTAAATACGATCTATGGTCATTCAAGGACATAGTTGTTTCCGGGAGAAAGAGAAAAGAGATTTTTTTTGCAGAACTAATTATCCAGAGTAACTATGTTGGATTTTATTTTATGCCGATATACACAGATGAGGATTTAAAGAGTGTTTTTAAGCCCGAATTGTTAAAAACTTTAAAGGGCAAATCTTGTTTCCACATAAAAAAGCTAGACTCAGAGATTGAACTTCAAATAAAAGAGGCTCTAGAAAAAGGTTACAATTTATACAAAGAGCGGGGTTGGTTATGAAAAAATTAGAATAGATAAATGCAGTAAGACGCTACTGAACTCCTCGGAACTTTGACGACTGACCCTGGAGGGAAAGAGATGTATGAATTATTATTTTTAATGGCTTTCACATTACATAATATTGAAGAAGGTATTTGGTTACCAAAGTGGTCGAAGTATGCAGGTAAATACCATCCACAAGTTGCAAAAAATGAATTTCATTTTGCGGTAATGGTTATCACTCTATTAGGGTATATTTTAACATTCCTTTTTTTAGTAGTAGGAAACTCTAATGAGATTATCAGGTATTTGTATTTAGGTTTTTTACTGATGATGTGTTTTAATGCTTTTTTCCCGCATCTATTAGCTACTATTGTACTTAAGAAATATTCACCAGGTACACTGACAGGGATACTTCTGAATTTGCCTATTGGCTTATTTATTATATTTGGTAAATATGGAGAAAGCCTTGAGCTTAATAGATTGATAATAGGTTTTATAGTAATAACAATAATATCGCTTATTTCGTTACGACCGCTATTTAAACTTGGCAAAAGATTAATCGATGAGTATTAATTTGGGGCTATTAATGACTCAGGTCAGGCTGGCTCCGGGGGGACTCATCTATCCGATAACAGCATACTCCTAAAATCTAAGAGGATATGAAAGTAGTAACCAGACTTCAGAATACGGGGCGTTATCTGATAGAGATGCATGAGGGGTAAAAGGAATGAAATGAATATTAAATTTGGAAGAGAGGCGAAAATAGTGAAGAGAATTTTGCTAGTTAGTTCATCAATAATTGTCTCATTATTTTTACTTGGCTGTTCTAACCCTATCAATGGGGCTGGTGGTTCATCCTTATCGGAAAAAAACACGTTAAATGAAATTACGCAAAAAGCGACTGAAGTATTTATGAAGAAGGCTGAGGAAAAGGGATTAACAGAAATCAAGGTTAAGACACTTAGTAATCTAGGATTTACTGAACAAGAAGTATTAAATCTTTCGGCTGAAAAAATAGCTGAGATTTTCGCACCTGGAACTCTATTGGATGGGGCTGGATTATTTATTCCTAATAAGAATCAGATAGAGGAACTTAAAAAGGTTGGTATAAATGACAAGATGAGTGTAATTCTAGGTAACTTAGGCTACAAATATGAGGAAATGTTAAGGCTATCTGCTCAGGAAATAGATTTTATATTTCCAAATACCGAACTAATGGCCAATTTAGTACAAAGAGGATATAGCAACAAAGTGGTTCAAGGTTGGTTAGATGAAGGGAAAAGCTATAAAGAAGTGATAAAAGAAGCCTTGACTAAATAGGTTTTAGCATTCCTTTGGGGGCACCGTCCTTCAGATAACAGAGGGTATGCAACATCGGAGAAATTGTTTGTGATCAATTAACAGAGGGGGTTATTATGTGAAAGTAGATTATGTAAAATACCATGCGTTGGGTAACGACTATATAGTTATTGATCCTAATTGAACGAGATTTAATCTAACGCAGGAGAATATTCAACTAATTTGTCATCGGAATTTTGGAATAGGATCAGACGGGATTTTATATGGCCCAATCCTTAACATACTTTTCACTTAATAGAGTGTCATTTAATCTATCCCGCAAGTTAAGAGTGGGGTCTTTTTCTTTAGGTAGGATTGGTGACACTTATCCTTTCCTATTTTCTGGATTCCAAATGGGCTTGTTACAATTGAGTTATTATCAATCATTGCAATACTCCTCCTTGATTGGGCTGTTGCTGAAGGTAAGTTAACAGATCCAAATAGTTTTGCTGATGGATTTGCCCAACGTTATTAAATACTCCCTTAAATATGGGATCCACCTCCTGGCTAGCGTATTGATTACACTTTTTAACCATAAGTAGTTCCCAAGATAGAAAGTCCTTAATATAATTGAGCTCTTTGACGGATAGGTTAGGCACTAGACACACCTCCAAATTATTTATGGTAATAGACTTTGCTTTTTACTTACAGGTTATGTATTGTAAGCTTAAGGGGCGGAGATCAGATAAACTACCTATTCCCCAATAAAACTATCAAAAAGTATCTCTGGGAGACGGATAATTTAAGCCTCCGCGACGTTATAATGAGTTTGAATGAGTTCCGATTGTTACATTAGGGGGGAATATATGTTTCAGATAACAGATGGAGAATTGGAATATCTAGCTAAAATAGCTTCAGAAATTAAATACCCTAAAGGGCAGATTATTTTTTCAACCTGTCAAAAGACCAATGAAGTCTATTTTATCAAAAGTGGTTTGGTTAAAATTTACCGCACCACGTCAGACGGTCGACAGGTATCAGTTGCACTCCGTTATCCGGGTGACTTTATTGGATTAGCAGAGGTACTTAGTAATATTAATGAGAGAGAGTATAGTGCAGAGGCAATGGACAATGTTTCAATTTTGATTATTTGGAAAGATTGCTTTATAAAGATGCTTGCCGAAATGCCCGATTTCTCCGAGAAGTTAATCAGACTAATGAGTGATCGGTTAAGGGAAGCCCAGGACACAATTTATGATTTTATTATGAACCCTATTCAGGGGAGGTTGGCAATTCTTCTGTTAAACATGGCAGAACGTTCAGGGAATAAAGGCGAAGATGGTATTATTCATGTGCGATTGCGGGTTACCCAGGAAGAAATTGCCTGTGTAATAGGTTCGGCACGACAAACGATATCGTCCCTTCTCAGCTTGCTTAAGGAAGACGGAAGCATTCAGTATGAAGGTAGAGAGATTGTGGGTGTAAATCCAAACAAACTAAAAAAGTGGATTCAGAAATAGTGAACAATGTATAGCAAAGACTGAACATCGGAATTCCGTGGGGGAGTTAATTATAATCCAGCTGACAAAATAAAGGTCATTTAAAAAGACCTTTATTTTGTCAGCTGGATTAGTTCTTTTCTGTCACTAAAATGACAAATAAATGTCTTCGGGTCGGTTTTAACCAGCTAGAGTTATTGTTATTATCTTCACATAAAAGAACGTGGTTGAGCGGAGGGGTGCACTAACAGATCTAACAAATGAAAGATAGTTTCAATCCAAATGACAAATGCGAATGAATGGAGGGGTTGTACATGTCTGAGTCTGCTTTACAAGTAAAAACACAGAGTACGGATGTTAAGGAGAACTCTACTGAAACTGGAAAAAGTAAGTATGCATTACCTGGATTTATCCTTTCTTGGTTAGTTTTTGTAGCTATCTTAACAATGGTTCCCACATCCGAGAGTCTTACTGAGGGTGGTCGAGCAGCCTTGGCTGTGATGGGATGGGCTACAATTATTTGGTTGAGTGATGGATTGCCTTTACCAGTTTCGGGACTGATGATACCGGTCTTATTATCCCTAACCGGTGCAGCTAAAAAGCTCCCAGAAGCCTTTAGTGGCTTTACCAGTAATGTTACCTTTCTTATTCTGGGATGTTTTATTCTAGCTGCTATTATGCAGACGACTGGCTTGGACAAGCGGATTGCCCTAGGAATTGTTTCAAGAGTTAAACCCACGGTAGGGAGTGTGCTAAAAGGTCTAATTGGGGCACACCTGGTAACAGCGGTACTCGTTCCTGCCACTAATGCTAGGGGAGCACTTTTCCTGCCAATAATTCAAGGGTTAAATAGCTTATTTGAGAAAGCAGGCGAAGGTGCCAGGGCAAGAAAAGTATTTACGATGGTTGGTATTGGTTTCGCCTCACTGGCAAGTGGGACTATCTTGATGCATAGTCATATGTCTAATGTCATCGTGGCTCAGACCATTAATCAGGCGATGAAAAAAGACGTGATCACTTGGGGGACTTGGGCTTGGATGAATTGGCCATTGCTTGGTGTTTTAGTAATTATGTATTACTGGGTTAATTGGGTTATGAAATCTAGCAAAATTGAAGTCCCTGGTGGGATCACTCAAATCAAACGTCAAAAAGAAGCAATGGCGAAAATGACTCCTACTGAATGGATTGTATTAGTTACCTTTGGGATTGCCATTTCCCTATGGGCGACCGAACAAATTCACGGTTATAAAATGGCTTTAGTTGCTCTGGTGGCCGTAATGGTGCTGTTCATCCCAGGACTAACCAACTTTTCTTGGAAAAAGGTTCAATCTAATACGATCTTTGGAACTTGGTTATTGCTTTGCGGTTCTCTATCCCTAGTATCCGCCTTTGAAAAAACTGGAGTGGACAAGTGGATTGCATCTCACTTGGTAGGTTTAGCACCGGCTTGGGGTTGGATTGGTGTTAGTATTTTCATCTGTGTGGTGGTTCAAATCACCCGGCTGGGTATTGTGAGCAACGTGGCGGCTGTTACCCTGCTGGCTCCTATTGTGGCGGCGATGGCTCCCATGCTAGAGCTGAACACAGTGGCCTTTACCATGATGGTGCTAAACGTGGATAGTTACGCTTTTGTATTACCTATCTCAGTAACAGCTTGTCTAATCGCTTATGGAACTGAAGAGTTTACCTTTGCTGAATTCGTTAAAGTAGGTGCTCCGTTTACCTTAATGGTAATTCTCTATATGGTCTTCATTATGGTACCCTGGTATGCATTCACGGGTTACCCCATCTGGGTGCCCACACAATAACCTTGATAAAGGAGGAAATTTTAAAAATGGCAAGAGCATGTTTGCCCCAATCTGTTGATAAAATTGAAGAGGTTCGGATTGATACAGATGTTCTGATTATCGGAGCAGGAAATGCCGGTTGTTTTGCAGCCATTGAAGCTAAACGTCTCAATCCAAATTTGAAAGTGACCCTAATGGAGAAGGCGCACATCGATCGCAGCGGGTGTCTAGCTGGAGGTATGGATGCGATTAACACCTATATAAAAAAAGATCGTACGATTGAAGAGTTTGTCCGTTGGAGTCGTTCACAAGCTGGTGGTTTGCTCCGGGAAGATTTGACCATTTCGATGGCAGAAGTTTTAAACAACCCCATCGAAGATTGGGAAGATTGGGGTATGCCCATTAAATACGAAGAAGACAGCGATGAATATAAAACTAGGGGTAAATGGGATATCACTATCAGTGGTTCAGAAATGAAAGTAATTTTAGCAGAAAAAACCCGTGAAAGCGGATGCGAAATTATAAACCGTGTTGTGGCTACAAACTATCTAATGGATGGGAATAAAGTCATTGGTGCCATTGGCTTTGGTGTGAGGGACGGCAAGGTGTATATCATTCGAGCTAAGGCCACTATTATAGCCACCGGTGGTTCAGCCGGCTTGTATAAGCCCTATCAAAACGATGGGAACGACAGTCATCACCAGCTTTGGTATGCCCCCTTTAACGTTGGAACTGGTTTTGCGATTGGTATCCGTCAGGGTGCTGAAATGACAACCTTTGAAATGCGCTGGTGTGCCACCAGAACCAAGGATTTTAATGGTCCTATAGATACCATTTCAGTGGGATATAAAACTCCGATGATTAACTGCAAGGGTGAGCAGATCCTGAAAACCCGTTACGCACACTTAGGAGGGGATTCAGCTCCTCGTTATATTCGAGCAAACCTGCCGATGGATGAATGGCGTGAAGGTCGAGGTCCCTGTTATGTGGATACTACTCACATGACTGCTGACCAAATTAAGGACATGAAACACGATTATCTAAATGAGCGACCCAGTTATGTTTTATTCCTAGCCAGCCGAGCACAGGATTTAAACAAAGAACCAATAGAAATTTATGGCTCTGATCCCTACATTGTGGGCGGACACACTGCCAGCGGATATTGGGTTGACGTAAAAAGAGCTACTACCTTACCTGGATTATATGCTTGTGGTGATGTGGCTGGTGGCACTCCTAATAAGTTCGTGGGTGGTTGTGCCGCCGAAGGGCTCTTATCTGCCAGGGCTGCGGTTGACTATGTGGCGTCTGTAGAGCAGGGTATCCTTAACGAGGAACAAATCTTTCAGGAGAAGGACAGGATTTTTGCGCCTGGTTTCCGTCATATTGTCGTGGGTGACGGTGTTACCCCTCGGGAAATGGAAGAGAGGCTGCAACGCCTAATGGATGAATATGCTGGGGGAGTTCATCAGTTCTTTAGAATGAACAAAGAAGGTTTGGAATATGCCTTGCGTAACCTGAAGATTTTAAAGGATCAAGTCAAATACTTGAAGGCCTCCGATCTTCATGAATTAATGGATGCTCATGAAGTCATTGATCGATTAGACGTGGCTGAGGTGCTGGTGCACCACCTGATGTACCGTGAAGAAACTCGATGGCCGGGCTGGCAGTCCCGAGCCGATTTCCCGGAAAAAAATAATGAGAAATTTGATTGCTTTATAAACTCCCGTTATAATCCCAAAACTGGGGACGTAGAAATGTTTACTCGCCCCTATGAACAAATTATCCCTGGTGACCGTTTAAAGGCTTAAGATAGGAGGGTGAAAAGATGCCGCCAGTAGTATACCAAGATAAATGCCAAGGATGCGGAAAATGTGAAGAAATATGTCCTGGAGATTTAATGGAATTAAATGAAGACAATAAAGCCTTTTGTCGGGCTAAGAGAGATTGCTGGGATTGCATGGCTTGTGTAAAAGCCTGTCAATTTGAGGCCCTTGAAACTAGAATTCCGTATCAACTAGGGTACTATCCAGCTAGACTTATTCCTAAGGTGGGAAAAAAGGAAATTGAGTGGACCTGTATCGATATCAATGGTAAGGTTGATAAGTTTCTGGTAAAGACCCACAATAAGTAGAAATTGTAAGGGGACACTCCAAAACTGGAAATTACAAATAACTAACAAGAATCCTTGGAAGCCAGACAGGATAGGCATTTCCAAGGATTCTTTTGCATTAAACATTCAGAACTTGCTTAGAGGCGCGAATACGAATTCCCCTGTGGTGAAGTATTGGATTCTTATCTGAAAGTGTTTTGGATCAGCTTATGGGAGACTTGGTGGGTTTCTGGTTTTGGTCAATTCTAGGCTAATGTGATCCATGTCACGATAAGCCTAGAACAAGTTTGGTATAATCAAAATAGCTAAATTAATTTAATATTTCGACAAAAAAGAAAAAAGATTGTCGATAAAGTACCAAAATTTTGCAGAGATTACTCTGCTAAGCATTCCATTTTGCAAAGGTGCTTTTGCAGCATTCTAATATTATGTGTTTAGGGGAGGGATCTATATCGAAGGACTAGATTTATTTATAACATCTCATTAGCGTTGCATAAATCATCTGACAAAAAGTCAAATATCAAATGGCAAAGA
>JADQBO010000031.1 GCA_016278585.1 Desulfosporosinus sp. | reverse complement strand
GTATTTATACGGTTTTCAGAGATTCGCTAGGTATAATTTTTCGGGAATGCAGGTTTGATAGTGCTCCTTGGCATAACTTTTGCTAGTATTAAGTTTAAAGATTATTTGTAATAAGTGCGTATCGCGAAAACTGAATCTTTCAAATTTATAAAATAGTGCAACGTATATTTAATAGTTAGATGAGGTACACCCTATCTGAGTTAAGACTGTTGTTTATCCTTAAGTTAGTCCTTACGCGAGTCCCTGAAATATTAATATTGTGAAGAAAACTGGGAGTAAGTTAATGAGTGACAAACTATTGACTGAGCTGCTACCAAATTTATACTTTGTACACGGCAAACTAAGCGGGCGGTTTCCCTATAGCAATGGGCTGATGATTGATGCCGAGGAAAGGGTTTTAGTTGATACAGGTTTTGGCCGAAGTCGTATAGAGGAGATTATGGACTCTGGTGAAGTAAAGGTAATTATCAATACTCATTACCATCTGGATCATGTTTTTGGTAATAAGTATATCCCCCATGCCAAGATTTGGGCCCACAAATTAGATGCTCCTGCTTTGCGTTCATCTAAGCAATTTATGAAATATACAGGATTAAATGAGAATCTTGGCTTTCCCGACCCCATACGATTTCCCGGTGGTCCTTATAGTTGTGAGGTAGATAGAGAATTGGTGGACGGGGAAATCCTGGATTTCGGGGCTCTTAGATTACAGGTGATTCATACCCCAGGTCATACTCCCGGTCATATTGCCCTCTATGAACCACAGGCGGGTATATTATTTTCCGGGGATATTGATCTAACGCCCTTTGGACCTTGGTATGGTAATCTTTGCTCGGATCTTGAAGAATTTATAGGATCTATCCGTTATCTGATTGAGTTAAACCCAAAGGTATTAGTAACCAGTCATAGTGGAATTATCACGGACAATATCACGACTAGGTTAAAAGAATACCTTGAGATACTTAACATTCGAGATCATCAGATTATCGAGTATTTGCAAGTAGCTAAAACTGTCGAGGAATTAGTCGATCAAAAAATTATCTATACTCGCTTTCCAGAGCCCCAGCGGCTTTACCGTTTTTTCGAAGAAGTTATGATTCGAAAACACTTGCAATACTTAATTGGGCAAGGAAAAGTCTATACCTTAAATCAAACGTTCAAAGCTTTTGACTAGATTTAGTTGAGTCGATGGGAGGAGTTTCCGATGGCCAAAGCATCCGTTTCAATGGTTAAAGTATCTGATGTTTATGAATCTTTTAAAGAAAGCTTAAGATTAAGCAATGGGCTGGCAGGATTTAATATAGCTGACAAGATCTTGATCAAGCCAAACATTGTCAGTTGGGATTTTGAATTACCCTTTCCACCCTATGGCGTAGTGACCACCAGTGCAGTAATTAGCGCCTTAGTTAAAATTTTATCCGAATATGGTTTTAAAAACTTAACCATTGGAGAAGGCTCCCTGCCTAAATTAAGAACGACAGGGGATGCTGTATACGGAGCGCTGGGATATAAAAAGTTGCAAGAGCGTTATGGCGTAAAACTAGTGGACTTTAACCAAGGAGAGTTTGTATCGACCGATTATGGTGAGGGGTTTAAGCTAGATCTAGCTAAGGAGGCTTTGGAAGCGGACAAGATCATCAACGTTCCTGTCTTAAAAACCCATAGTCAAGCGAAAGTATCGCTGGGAATTAAAAATCTCAAAGGATGTCTTAGTAAAAAATCAAAACAGTATTGTCACGGTCTGGGTGATGAGGAGCTTAGTCTGACGTTTCCTCGCATTATTGAAAAGTTACCAGTGGCTCTGACCATTATAGATGGCCTGTATACCCTTGAAAAAGGGCCAGGTCCAACTGGGAAAGCGTTTAAAAAAGGCCTTATTATAGCATCCAGTGATCCCTTTGCCTGCGACCTCGTGGGAGCTGCTATTCTTGGGTATCCTGCCAAAGAGGTGCCACACCTGACGAATTATGCTAATAGTCACGGGTATAGTTTAGAACTATCGGACTACGAAGTAATTGGGGAGAGCATAGAAGATCATCAGAAATTTGTAGAACATGATTTTGATTGGTCGGAGGACAACACAGGACCTTCTGGTTTCAAAAAGCGCGGTATCACTGGGCTTGCAATTCGCAAGTATGATAGTAGCCTGTGTACCGGCTGTTCGGTCCAGTATAACCCCATGTTGATTCTTATCTCCTCTGCGTTTAAAGGGCTGCCTTTCCCCAACGTTGAAGTCGTAAGCGGAAAGCAACAGTTAGCTTCTAAAGGTTTTGAAAATTCAATCCTTTTTGGTAAGTGTGCCTGTCATTTAAACAAGAATAATCCCAATCTTAAAAAGGCCATTCCACTCTGGGGTTGTCCGCCTGATCTTGAAAAAATGGTTGAGAAGCTAGCTAAAGAGGGACTCGAGTGTGACTATAATGAATACGTACGTTTCCGTCATTACTTATTTGATCGATATAAAGGGAAAGAAGGTTTTAATCTCGCCGATTGGTCCGTAGAATAGCTAGGTTCGAGATTACAATAGGTAACAAAAGGATCAGTAAGGATAATTTGGTGTCTTAATGGATCAGTTTATAAGTGAATAGGAGGAAAAAAGATGAGTAAATGGGCCAATGAATACCAAAGCAAGCTCGTTTCCCCTGAGAAAGCAGTTAGTGTTGTTAAAAATGGGGATTGGATCCAGTATACATTCGCTGCAAACACATTGCCCGTCCTAGACCCTGCTTTCGCAGCACGTATCCCAGAGCTTAAGGATATTGTCATTGTCAATGGAATTTCAACCCGTCCCCATGCCATACATAAGGCTGATCCGACAGGAATTCATAGTATTTGGAATTCTACTCACCTCACGGCTTTGGATCGAATGTATGCTAAAACTAGGAGTGTGCAATATGGTCCAATGAAGTACTCAGAAGCCCCACGCTATGTTCGGGAGAACTGTCCCCCAGACATTCTGATGGTTCAAGTGGCTCCTATGGATAAACACGGATATTTCAATATGGGGCCTACAATTTCCCATTATCGTGCTGCAGCAGATAAAGCCAAAACAATTATCGTGGAGGTTAACGAGAGCATGCCGTATGCCCATGGAGGGTACGGCAATAACCTTCATATTTCAGAAGTTACGTATGTGGTTGAGGGTGGGCATAACGAATTACCGCAGATTGCTAACGAGGAAGCAACAGAAGTAGATCAGAAAATCGCGGAGTTTGTTCTTAAAGAGCTAAGGGATGGAGATTGTCTGCAACTTGGAATTGGCGGGATGCCTAATGCTTTAGGTCAAATGATTGCTAAGTCTAATTTAAAAGACTTAGGAATCCATACGGAAATGCTGTGCGACAGTATCGTGGATATGGCGGAAGCCGGACGAATCTCTGGCAAGAGAAAACAAATCGATCAAGGTCGAATGGTCTATACCTTTGCTGCTGGATCTCAAAGACTTTATGATTTTATTGATAATAATCCTGAATGCGCGGGTTATCCGGCTGATTATACCAATGATCGTACGAATGCTTGTCGAAATGATAACTTGGTATCGATTAATAATGCTATTGAAATTGATCTCACGGGACAAGTGTGTTCGGAATCAAAAGGATCTCGTATGATTAGTGGAGCGGGTGGTCAGTTGGACTTCGTAGAAGCTGCTTATAATTCCAAGGGCGGAAGAAGTTTCCTTTGTATAGCTTCTACGTATACGGATTCTAAAGGAAAATTACACTCTCGCATTAACCCTCTCCTGACATTAGGTGCGGTAGTCACAGTTACACGACCGGTCGTTCAATATATCGTGACGGAGTATGGGATCGTTAATCTCAAAGGGCAGCCGATCTGGGAACGGGCAGAGAGGCTAATAAGTATTGCTCATCCTGATTTTAGAGATGAATTAATCCGAGAGGCCCGGAAGTTAGACCTATTGAGGTAAACACACTGGAAGGCTAAAAATTGTATCAGTACGAAAAACCTCTAGAGGCAGAAATTTTTAACTAGAGGTTTTTCTAGCTACTACCCCTTAAGTGATTTTGAAATTACTGTGGCACTGCACTGTTTCGATGCACTAAGCTTTACTTGTAAAAAGTTCGTAGTAATTCGTAGTAAAAGGAGGAGTTTTCTTGGCTAGCCACTTTATGTACAGTAACCAAGATCATAAGTTTATAATTAAAGAATGGCTGAACGGAGCAAAGATTTTCGAATTAAAACGGTTTCGTGAAACGTTTGCCATTGATGATGTGGATGGTATCCTTGACCAAGCCTTAAACGTATGCAGAGATATTGTGGCTCCCACCAATGATGATGGCGATACGATTGGAGCGGTATTTAAGAATGGAAACGTTACTGTCCCTCCATCCTTTCATAAAGCCTTTAAGTATATCCAGGAAAACGGATGGGGGTCTAGTAACAAGGATATAGATGGAGAGGGTACCCTTCCGGAAATTCTAAGTGGTGCTGTTCGCGAGTTCATTTATGCAGCTAATCCAGCCTTCATGCCTTATGTTGGCTTAGCGGGAGGAATAGCAGCTGTTATTAAAGAGTTTGGGACATCGGAACAGATAGAACGTTTCACTCCCAAAATGTTTGAAGGCCTATGCGGAGGGACTATGTGCCTAACCGAACCTAGCGGCGGCTCTGATGTTGGGGATATAAGTTCAAAAGCATACCCTACTGAGGAACCCTCAATTTATAAAATTAAAGGAACGAAGGTCTTCATTACTGCAGGGGATCACGATCTCACAGAAAATATTGTGCACTTAGTCTTAGCTCGGATTGAGGGGGCAGCATCAGGAACCAAAGGGCTGTCATTATTTATTGTTCCGAAACTATGGATTAATGAAGATCGTAGCTTAGGGGAGCCTAACGATGTATTAACGATTGGACTCGAACACAAAATGGGCCTCAAAGGTTCAGCTACAGCGATGCTTAGTTTTGGTGAAGAGGATGGTTGTCGAGGGATTTTGTTAGGAAGTCCCCCGGACGAAAGAGGGTTTGGGCAGGGGATAGCCCAAATGTTTAAAATTATTAATGGTTCACGAGTAAATACCGGCCACAGTGCTTTAGCAGTAGCAACTGTGGCGTATAATAATTCGGTTCAATATGCCAAGGAACGAATACAAGGTAGACCTATCACCGATCCTAAAGGAAGTCGAGTACCCCTTATCCAACATGAAGATGTGCGCCGTATGCTCCTCACCCAGAAGGCCACCACAGAAGCTTCGAGAGCTATGATTTATCAGGCATACTACTATTTAGACATGATTGTTTATGGGGATGATCCGGAGGAAAAACGTCAAGCCAAACGCTCTATTGAAGTGATTACTCCCTTGATCAAGGCTTATAGTTCGGACCAAGCTTGGCTGGCGATTACAGAAGCAATTCAAATATACGCAGGGTACGGGTACACAGAGGAGTACCCAGTAGCGCGCCAGGCTAGGGATGTTAAGATTTATTCCATATGGGAGGGGACGAATTTCATCCAGTCGTTAGACTTGGTTTTACGTAAGTGGAGTTTGGACAAAGGCAGTATCTTTAAAGAATGGCTAGAGCAAATCGCTGCATTTGTTCAGGATAACAAAGACCATACCTTGTTTAAGGATGAGTTCAAAATTTTAAGTGATGCCCTAGAATCCTATTATGAACTTATGGATACTGTCGCTGGTTATATTTCCGATAATATCCGGCTTGTCCCGTTATATAGCACAAGAATACTTCGGATTACTGCCGAACTTTATGCAGGCTGCTTACTGATGCAACAAGCTTTAGTGGCCCAAGAAAAGCTAGACCAAGGGAATACCAATCAGGACTTCTATATTGGTAAAATACACACTGCTCAATTTTATGTTAACAATATAGTTCCAGATGTGATGGCGACGGTTCCAATCATCAAAAAAGCGAACATCTCTGCCATTAACATTCCCGAAGCTGCTTTTTAGGGCCTAGTTACCCACTTTTAGTACAAATAGTGCAAAGAGCCTTTCCACACTTCAAGTGAAGTGTGGAAAGGCTCTTTGCTTTATAAAGTGTGCATGTATACAAGGGAAACATGAGGTCTGCTCATAATGTGCGGAAAACAAACATATATACGAATACAGAACCGAAGTACCAGAAACTTAGATGGCACAAATATTGCATTGTTGATTTTGCCCAGGCATTTGAAAATTTCATACTTTGTATGTTCAAAGCCAGATTTCTCCTGACTTAAATAGTTGGGGGAAATTTCTTTAGATGGGTGGTATGGTTCTTGCAATACATATTATTATAATTTTCCGAATTATTGCTTAAGTGTCTTTGGCGCAAATGCAAGAAGAGGAAATCAGCTTACCAAATTAAGGGGGTATTAATTATATGAGAACGAGAGCTCAATATATCGAGGGTTTAGCAAAGAAAAACAATAACCTCTATTTCAACGGTGAAAAGATTAATAGACTTGACGAGCGTCAAGAGGCAACAATCAACGTCATGGGCTTAAGCTTTGATGCTGCTTGGGATCCCGCCAGCAAAGATCTTTTCACAGCGACTTCTCATATTACTGGGGAGACCATTAATCGTTTCAACCACATTCATCAGAATTGCGATGACTTACACAAAAAGCAAGACATGACTCGTTTCCTAAGCCAGAAAGTGGGAGGGTGTATTCAACGCTGCATGGGAGTCGATGCTGCCAATGCACTTCACGCAGTTTCTTACGAAGCCCAAAAGTCTCCTAATGCTAAAACCGCATACCATGACAACTGGCTCAAGTGGCTGGAACGCTTTCAAACTGAAGATCTAGTAGCAAGTTGTGCCCAGACTGATATTAAGGGTGAGCGTCTAAAACGGCCTTCAGAGCAGACTGACCCAGACATGTATTTACATGTGGTGGAAGAACGGAGTGACGGTATAGTTGTCCGTGGCGCGAAGGTTCATATTTCTGAAGCCTCTATTTCCGATGAAATCCTTGTATTACCGTGCAGAGCCCTCAAAAAGGGCGAAGAGGCCTATGCTATATGTTTTGCGATTCCTTCAGATTATGAAGGCATAAAACAGATTGTCCATTTACACGGTACTCGTAAGCGCGAACACTATATTCGGGGAATTGATACAGGCTACACAGATTCTTATATCATTTTTGACGATTGTTTTGTTCCCTGGGAACGCGTATTTTTATGCGGAGAAACCTTGCACGGTGGTATTTCCGCTTTGCTATTTGCCCTTTTCCACCGTCACTCCTACTCTGGTTGTAAGCCTGCCACGCTAGACTATGTTATCGGCTTGGCTGCCCTGGCAGCAGAAATAAACGGTATAGAGAAATCGCCTCATGTACGTGAACTGCTATCCAAGTTAATTATGACTGGTGAACTCGGGTACGCGGCTGGCTTTACGGCCTCGTCTCTGGCTAAACCTGAAGTCTACATGCCCGGATCGGGTCTGGTACCCTATGGCCCTGGTAATTATATTCCGAACTCCATCTATGCCAACGTGGGAAGGTGCCTAACGGGTGAGGCTGTATTCCATGAGCAAGAAATCCTTTGTAATATTGCAGGAGGTTTACCCGCTACCTTCCCCTTTGAAAAAGATCTTACTCACCCGGAAACCAAACATTTACTAGAGAAATATCTTAACCGAAATCCAAAAATACCTATTGAGGAGCAGATTAAGTTTTGGCTGACGTTTATCGACTTCGGTCTTTCCGGTTCCACTGGAACTGCACAATATGGTGCATATCATGGCGGCGGTTCTCCGATTATGGAACAGATAGCCATTACTTCTCAGTACGATATAGAGTCCAAAAAAGACATAGTCAGGGCCATTGCTGGAATGACACCAAGGCCCAAGAAGAAATAAACAACATCCATGCGGCCTTAAACTGAACCAGTCAATTGGATAATAAAGAAGATGTGAAGAGCGAGGGGAGTAACAATGGAAAAAGCGACTGTGTCAATCGTAAAAGTGTCTGATATATACCAGTCTCTACAAGAAAGTTTGAAATTGAGTGACGGGCTTGCTGGATTAAACGTTAACGACCGAATTCTCATTAAACCGAACATAGTAAGCTGGGATTTTGATTTACCATTTCCTCCATTTGGTGTTGTCACGACAAGTGTTGTTATTAGTGCCTTGGTGCGTATTTTGGTGGAACATGGGTTTAAAAATTTAACGATTGGCGAAGGTGCTGTCACGAATGGAAAGTCTCAAGGGGATGCTGTTTTCGAAGCGTTAGGCTATAAAAAATTGCAGGAACGCTACGGGGTTAAATTGGTAGATTTTAATCAAGATGAGTTTATAGCGACGGATTATGGGGACGGCTTTAAGCTTGATATTGCTAAAAAGGCCTTAGAAGCCGATAAAATTATTAATGTGCCTGTGCTTAAATCACACAATCAGGCTAAAGTATCCTTAGGTATTAAGAACCTTAAAGGGTGTATTAATAAGAAATCAAAACAATTTTGCCATGGACTAGGGGATGAGGAACTTAGTCATACATTCCCACGTATCATTGAAAAGCTACCAGTGGCTTTAACGATCATCGATGGTCTCTATACTCTAGAAAAGGGACCTGGACCAACTGGAAAGGCTTTCAGAAAAGATCTACTGATAGTTTCTCGTGATCCCCTTGCTTGTGACCTTGTGGGAGCTGCAATCATGGGCTATAAAGCAGAAGACGTAGTTCATCTTACGAACTATGCCAAACGTCATGGTTACAGTTTGAACCTTGAGGATTATGAAGTTAAGGGAGAACGTATTGAAGATCACCATAAATATGTTAATTATGACTGGGAATGGACAGAGGAAGATACTGGCCCAGCCGGATTTAAAAAGCGTGGCATTACTGGTCTTGCAATCCGTAAATATGACAGCAGTCTGTGTACAGGTTGCTCAGCCCAATACAATCCCATGTTGATTCTTTTTTCCTCAGCTTATAAGGGAAAGCCCTTTCCAAATGTAGAGGTAATTACAGGAAAGAAACAATTGGCTGACGCCAATTTTGACTACTCGGTTCTATTTGGAAAATGCGCTTGTCATTTAAATAAGGACAATCCTGCTATTAAAAACTCTATACCAATTTGGGGATGTCCTCCAGATATGGGGAAACTAGTCGAGGTGTTAGCGGAAGCGGGAATCGAGTGCGATTATCAAGAATATGTGCGTTTTAGGCACTACCTATTTGACAGATATAAGAATGTTGAGGGTTTTCAGCTCGCGGACTGGTCAGTCGAATCGTTGCAGGAAAGCGTGAATTAATTTAAGGACAAAATTTTATTGAGGACTAATAAGGGTGTTCAAAGAAGAGGGTGAATTAATCATGGAATATACAACTATTATTGTAACAAAGCAATCTGGAGTGGCTACGATTATGTTTAATAGACCAGAAGTTCTTAACGCTTTTGATCGCGTGATGGGGAAAGAAATCGGTTCTGCAGTGGCGGAAATCCGTGATGACCCGGAGGTCCGGTGCGTTATTCTTACCGGCACTGGCCGAGCCTTTTGCGCAGGCGGAGATATCAAGGGGATGTTGAGCAAATTCAGTTCTGCCAATCCTGACGAGCGACGTGCTGGCTTAAAAAATACTCACCGTTGGCTTAAAGAATTAATCAACCTGGATAGACCAGTCATTGCCTCAGTCAAGGGTTTTGCGGTTGGAGCAGGAATGAGTTTGGCCATGGTCGCGGATATCATCATTGCCGAAGAAAATGCCAAATTTGCCCAGTCCTTTGTGGGAATCGGTTTAGCCCCAGACTTAGCTGGGTCTTACCTTTTGCCACGCCTAGTTGGCTTGAATAAGGCCAAAGAACTTACCTTTACCGGGGAAACATTTGATGCGCACTCTGCACAACGCTGGGGAATTGTTAATCAGGTTGTGTCTGGAGAGGACCTCGAATCAGTGACCTGGGAATTGGCCTTACGCCTTGCCAAAGGTCCCACTAAGGCCATTGGACTAGCAAAGGCAATGTTAAATAAGAGTTTTGAGACACATCTCGCGACATTTTTGGATACTGAAGCTTCTTATCAAGCCTTATGTGCTGGCACAGAAGACTTTAAAGAAGGCGTACAGTCCTTTAAAGAAAAGAGAAAAGCTAAATTTAGGGGCAAATAAATTTGATTAGTTAATAATGGGGGTACTAGGAGTGTTTTGTTTGAACTTGCTGTTCCGTCCGCATAAAGAATTAAATGATTAAAGTACAAGGGAGGTATCGAAGAAGTGAACATAACAATGAGTCCAGATGATCAAGCATACCGAGCAAAGTTCCTGAATTGGTTGAGCGAAAATATCCCTTCAACGACAAATGACGATACCCCAGAGGACTGGCATGAGCAGGCCGAAATTTATCGAAAATTCCAAAGAAAACTTTTTGATGCTGGATATGCGGGCATACATTGGCCTAAGGAATATGGTGGTCAAAGTGGGACTTTGATGCAGCATATTATTGTAACTGAGGAGTTAAGCACTAATTACTCTTGGAAAGTGTTCGACAGTCTTTCTATGGGGCTGGTCGGGCCTACCTTGCTTTCTCGCGGTACTGAAGAACAGAAGAAAGAGTTCATCCCCAAGATTCTTTCAGGTGAGCATATTTGGTGCCAAGGATTTTCAGAACCTAACGCCGGATCTGATTTAGCAAATTTAAGGACTTCCGCAGTTCGAGTGGAGGGACATTATATTGTTAATGGTCAAAAGGTATGGACAAGTCTTGGGCATGTGGCAGATTTTTGCATTGTAGTCGTTAGAACGGATCCATCAGTCAGCAAACATAAGGGCTTAAGTTATCTGTTAGTCGATATGAAGAGTCAGGGAGTGACAGTAAGGCCAATAAAGCAGATAACGGGACAGGCCGAATATAACGAGATATTTTTTGACAATGTTGAGGTCCCCATAGATAGACTTGTGGGAAAAGAAAACGAGGGCTGGTTAATCGCCATCACCACCTTGATGTTTGAACGGATCATGAATGAGATTACTATCTTGCCCAAGCTCCAAAAATCCCTCGATAGGCTAATCGCCTTTGCCAATAATACGATCCGTAATGGTCGGCCAATTCTTAAAGACCCTGTATATCGACAGAAAATAGCCCTGTTACAAGTTGATTTAGAGGTTATGCGCCTTAATCAGTACAGAAATCTTTCCACACTACTTAAAGGAGAAATGCCCGGTCCGGAAGGTAGTATAGGCAAAATATTCTGGAGTGAGCTAAACCAACGGATGCAAGAAACCGCCTTGGAAATTATGGGGCCCTATGGTCAATTAATGAAAGGCTCGAAGTTTGCCAAAGATAACGGCAAGTTTGCTTTTGACTTTTTGCGAGCTAGGGGCAATACCATTGAAGGCGGTACCACGGAAATTCAAAAGAATATTATCGGAGAACGGGTACTTGGCCTGCCCAAAGATACCGTTCGAAGAAATTAAGGAGGGAGAAACATCTGTGGACTTTACCTTGACGTCAGAACAAGAAATGTTAAAACAAAGTGCCCGAAAATTTTTAAATACCAACTTCACTAGTGACTATGTTCGTGAGATGTGGGAAAACCCTCAAGGCTACGAAGTTGAGATGTGGACGAAAATGGCTGAGTTAGGGTGGATAGGCTTGACTATCCCCGAGGAGTACGGAGGGTTAGGTCTTTCTTTCCGAGATTTAGGGTTAATTTTACATGAGATGGGACGGGTCGTCATGCCAGGACCCTTTTTCTCAACCGTCGTTTTGGCGACAGAATTGATCAAAATGGTGGGAAGTGAAGATCAAAAGGCAAATCTCTTGGAAAGGATTGCTTCAGGTAAGCTAATTGCCACGGTTGCTTTGTATGAAGAGGACGTGGAGTGGGGAGCGCAGGGTGTCAAACTTACAGCAACTAAAAAGGGTGATAGCTATTCTTTACAGGGAACGAAACTTTTTGTGCCCGATGCTCATATTGCTGATTTAATAATTGTAGCGGCAAGAACCGAAAAACTTGCTGAAGGTGACGAGGGAATTTCTTTATTCCTAATTGATCCACAAGCTGAAGGAGTCGAAATTGAACGTTTGCCGACCATGGACCAAGGCAGGAAACTCTGTGCAGTATCCTTTTTAAACACCACAGTTTCGAGGGCAACACTCTTAGGGGTGGCTGGAAAAGGATGGCCGTCATTAGAGAGTATGTTGATACGGGCCAATACTGCTTTGGGTCTAGAAATGCTAGGCGGCGGTGAGAAAGTTTTAGAAATTGCCACCGAATATGCTAAAGTTAGAATTCAGTTTGGACAGCCCATTGGTTCGTACCAAGCAATTAAGCATAAATGCGCGGAGATATTTTTGCAATTAGCAAGCTCAAGATCCATCGCAGAGTATGCAGCTTGGACGATAGATGTCAATCCACAGGAAGCCAGTAAAGCAGCCTCGATTGCAAAAACATACGTAGGCAACATGTATCGAAAGGCTGCTGCCACCACTTTACAGATCCTAGGGGGTATAGGGTTTAGTTGGGAGCATGATATTCACTTATATTACAAGCGTGCACTTGCTTCAGAGGGTATGTATGGAAATACCGTGTTTCATCTCGAACATCTGGCTAGTCAGTGGGATGCAATGGATGCAGGTTAACTATTAGGGTTACCGAATATTAACGATTTCTGTAAAGTCACACAAAAGGAGAAGTGAGGTGAAGGCATGACTTTAAAAACGCCGCAGCAATTCATTGATAGCATTCGTAAAATGAAAATTGACCTTTATATGTTTGGCAAGAAGGTAGAGAATCACGTTGACCACCCGATGGTTCGTCCCTCGGTCAACGCCATGGCGATGACCTATAAGATGGCCATGGAAGCTGAGTATCAAGATATCATGATCGCCACATCAAACCTGACCGGAAAAAAGGTTAATCGTTTTACCCATCTTCATCAGAGCACTGAAGACTTGGTTAAAAAAGTGAAGATGCAACGTCTATTGGGACAAAAAACAGGGTGTTGCTTTCAACGCTGTGTCGGATTGGATGCTTTCAATGCGGTTTTTAACACCACTTTTGAAATAGATGCCAAACATGGGACTAACTATCATGATCGATTCATTGAGTTTTTAAAATACGTTCAGGATAACGATCTCGCAGTCGATGGATGTATGACCGATTCACGTGGCGATCGGTCGAAGAGCCCCGGGGAACAAAGTGACCCGGATGCGTATGTGCATATAGTGGATCGGAATGAGGACGGTATTGTCGTTAGAGGATGCAAGATGCATCAAACCGGAATGCTCAACTCTCATGAAATTCTGGTAATGCCCAATAATTCACTTAAAGAGAATGAGAAAGAGTGGGCGGTTAGCTTTGCTGTGCCCCTTGAGACGCCGGGGATTATTTTTGTCTATGGTCGACAATCCTGTGATACCCGCAAACTGGAGGGTGGTAGCATAGATGTTGGGAACCAGTATTTCGGGGGTCAGGAGATTATGACCATATTTAATGATGTATTCGTACCTTGGGACCGTGTTTTCATGGATGGTGAAACTGATTTTACGACCATGCTGGTGGAACGATTTGCCTCTTATCACCGTCAGAGTTATGGGGGATGTAAGGTCGGGGTGGGGGATGCGCTGATTGGTGCTACTCAAGCCATGGCAGAGTACAACGGTGTTTCTCGTGCTTCCCATGTTAAGGATAAGATAGTGGAGATGTGCCATCTTAACGAGACTCTATATTCTTGCGGAATTGCCTGTTCGACAGAGGGAAGTAAAACTGCCGCTGGCAATTATTTAGTCGACATACTGTTAGCAAATATTTGTAAGCAGAACGTAACCCGTTTTCCCTACGAAATTGCAAGATTAGCCCAGGATATTGCAGGTGGAGCGTTTGTTACAATGCCAGCGGAAAAAGACTTCGCTCATTCAAAGGTGGGAGTGTTAATTAAGAAATATTTTATTGGAACGTCAGATATACCTGCGGAAAACCGCCAGCGTATGTTGAGGCTGATAGAAAACCTTACTATGGGTACCGCTGCTGTAGGTTATCTAACGGAATCTATGCATGGAGCGGGTTCTCCCCAAGCTCAACGCATCATGATCAGTCGATTGATCAATCTAGCATACCGTAAAAATCTTGCGGAGCAGCTCTCAGGTGTTCAGGAAAATAAGGACGTGGATTGGCATTAACTTGTAAACTAAAGATCCGCCAGTAGCATTTTTATTGATGAGTTGAACCGTTAAAGGTTATGCCAAAATAAAAAAATTTTGTATTGTACAGTAAGGACTAATCAAGAAGTGGTTAGTCTTTTCTTTTTTTTAGAAAAGAAACAAACTATAATTGTGCGATTTACATATAATTAATGCCAAAAACTATATATATAACATACACATTTTTGGCATTAAGAAGGCTTTTTGAATGGTATAAAAATTGCATATAATATTCAGTTAATTAAGAATATTCCAACTAGTATGTTCAAGCAGGTATGTGTGAAGAATTAACGACCTACGTTCGAGTCGTTCAAAAGGGGGAATGAGTAAGCATTTAGAGATGTCTTGATAATCGGGAATACAGTAAAAGGATATTAAAAAATAAAGGATATAGAAAGAGGGGTAATGATTAATGAAACGTAAGAAGAGTTTATGGATGGCCGTAAGGGGAATGAAACCCTCATTACGGCCCTTCTGGGTTAAGGATCCTTTGTATTGATCGCTAAATGTCACCAAGAAAAATGTCCATTGAATTAACTACGTTTGTAAGGGGTACGAATGTATGGATTATACACGGAATTGCTATCGAATTGTATTGATTACGTACATATTAGAACTCTCAAACCAGGTAATCTATTTGTTTTCGCCTCATAATATTGGTGGCACATAAATTGCATAAATTATAATTTATCAGAATATTAAAAAAAGTAAGGAGGTGTTTAAGGAATAAATAAGCCTCTTGGATATAAATGCTATAGAGCCGAAGAGATAAACGCTGAAAGAGAAAGCGAAAAATTTTTAGTAATTAATTTCAGAACATTCTAAATAAACTAATAAATAATTATCCTTATAAATTTGGAAAACCAGTCTGGCTTAATAAATTGGAAATTTCAGAATAGAAAGGATATAGCTATGATTGGGAAAGAATTAATAGGCCAAGAAAGTGAGCCCTTCTTATTGAAAATAGAGCTTGAGGAGGTTCGGAAGTTTGCTGAGGCTTCGGGGATTCAGTTAAATGACCAGGTCCCGGCAACGTTCGTGGGAACTTTTATACAGGCTAATATAGGAGGATTTGAATTACCTATTCCAGGGATGATTCACGGAGAACAAACGATTACGTACCATCGTCCACTTTCTATCGGAGATACCTTAACTTATAAGCGACGTATCAAGGATGTCTATGAACGCGAAGGCAGGTCTGGAAGATTGACCTTTGTAATTATAGAGACCAAAGGGTATGATTTTTCGGGCGAATTGTTGTTTACAAGCAGTTCAAGCTTGATAACCCCAGGGATAGTGGAAGAGAAATTATAAGTTGCATAGGTACTATTAATAAAATTAGGTTGAATACATTATCTGAAGAAGTGAGAGTTTTATCATAAACATTAGGAGGAATAAGGATGAAAAAAAACCAAAAACTATGGTTGAAAAGTTATCCAAGTAATGTAAAGCCTCACATTGATTATCCCTATCAGTCCCTTGGTCAAATGCTTGATGTGACAGTGGAAAAAATGCCGGACACACTTGCTATGATTTTTGGGGGACAGACGCTTACCTATAGGCAGTTCGGGGATCAAGTTAACCGCTTTGCTGGTGCTTTAGCTGATATAGGTATTGTCAGAGGGGACCGTGTGGGGTTAATGGGCCCGAATTGCCCACAATGGGAAATCGCTTTTTTCGCTTTGCTTAAATTAGGAGCGATTGTTGTTCAAACGAACCCTATGTATATTGAGCGAGAAATCGCGTATCAAATGAATGATTCTGGTGCAACAACCATCATTGTTTTTGAAATGATGTATCCTAGGGTGAAGAATATAATCGAGGAGACGGCGTTAGAACGGGTGATTGTCTTTAACTTTTTGGCACCGGTCCAGCCAGCAGAAGGCTTATATTCATACGATGAACTAATTAAGCATGAACCTGTTTATCCTAATGTAGCTATTAATCCCATCGAAGATCTTGCCGTCTTGCAGTACACGGGTGGTACGACGGGTGTATCTAAAGGGGTTATGCTTACTCACCATAATCTTATTGCAAATACCCTCCAAGTCATTGAATGGTCGGTAAATCTAGAATATGGTAATGAACGAATACTCACTATCTTACCGGTATTTCACGTCTATGGCATGACAAATTGCCTAAATTTTGCAATAGCCCTTGCCGCTACTCAGATTATTCTGCCTCGTTTTGAACCGGATCAAGTATTGGAGACCATTCGTGCCTATAAGCCTACTCTTTTCCCGGGCGCACCAACTATGTATATGGCACTTAACAGTCACCCCCGAATCGAAGAATATCGTGAGAGCTTAGTGGCCATCAAAATCTATGTAAGTGGCTCTGCACCATTGCCCTTGGAGGTATCTCAAAAGTTTGTCGAAGTGACGCAAGGCGGAGCGCATTTAGTCGAAGGATATGGTTTGTCTGAGGCTTCTCCAATAACCCATTGCAATCCGTTCGATCGTCCTACTCGAACTGGTTCCATCGGCTTACCAATCCCTGACACTGATTATGCAATTATGGATTTAGAGACTGGTGACCGGGAAATTCCGGTAGGTGAAATAGGGGAAATATGTATTCGAGGTCCTCAAGTCATGAAAGGGTATTGGCAAAAGCACTTAGAGACAGCTGAAACTATGCGCAACGGTTGGTTGCATACGGGCGATATAGGCAGGATGGACGATGAAGGATTCTGTTTTATTATTGACCGTAAGAAAGACATAATCATTGCCGGCGGGTTTAATATCTACCCCCGTGATATTGAAGAAGTTCTATATGAACATCCCAAGGTTAAAGAGGTTGTTGTTGCAGGGGTACCTGATCAATACCGTGGAGAAACGGTTAAAGCTTATATTGTATTGAAACCTAATACGGAAGCAAACGAGCAGGAATTTATCGCTTTTTGCAAGACTAAGATGGCTACGTTTAAAGTGCCCCGTTACGTAGAATTCAGAGATGAATTGCCTAGGACTATTGTTGGGAAAGTTTTGCGTCGCAAGCTAGTAGAAGAGGAAATAGCTAAACTTGAAGCGGCTGCTGCCAGTCAAACCTAAATTAGATAAGGGTAATATAGAGGAGAATAGAGAGCCTTTTGGTTCGTCCGAGGGCTCTTTCTTCGAGGGTAGTTAAAATCGGTTTGAAAATCACGAACTCTTAAGCAGGTTATGCCAGCTTGAGATCGTGTTGCCAAAGGGAAATTGACCCTGGAACAAGTCAATCGGGCTTTAGCAAATATTACATTGATGCAAAAGCTTGAGGACTATGGCGGTCAATAATGCTTTGGGATATCCCATAGGACCGTTCCGGTTAAAGGATTTTACATCAAGAAACTCGTGACCCTAGAGATAAGCCATCCCCGTTAATTGTTGAAAAGTATATTAAGGGAGAATGGGGTAGAAAGACTAAAAAGGGTTTTTATGCTTACGAGTAAGAATACTTGAAACGGATATGAGCCTTCACCACGTTTGTGTGTGAAAGGCTCATAGTTTTATAGGATGAGGTAAATCAATTCATGGGAAGGTGATATTAACGTAAAAAGAGGCTATTATCAGATCATTAGATTTATTGCTCTTTATTAGGCAGTTAATGTTTTATTAAGTTCCCAAAACGTTTAATGTGTAATATACTATTTAAGGACAATATATCCCATTAAGTGAGGTAACTATACAAAAAGATACGACTGCACTAGAATATCAAGGGCAGTTAACCTTGATCTAAGGTATTACCTAATTTAACTATAGGGGAAACCCTCAGTTGTGTAGAACCAAAACTTTTGATGAGGGAATGGATTCTGACTTATACTATCCTTACTCTCAATATGAGTAAGGATTTTTTTAATGGAGGTGATTTATATGGACAGTGGCCCTGCCCCTAGTAAGGGGTATGAACTTAAGACGGGAGGTTTGTTGCATATAAATCACTTTATTGAGATAACCTCCTCAAGGAAGGCTGTTTACTAAGCTATGAACAACTAATAATATATATACTTTGAGTTTAATAAACGCATGTGCAGTAAACGACTTCTTATCAGTTTTTGAGAAGGAGGGATTAACATGAACTTTGATATAATCAACGAATTATTACTGGAAAAGAAATACTCTTTACTAAAAGAAGAGTTGCTTAAGGAGCAAATCGCAGATATTGCCGAGTTTATCGATGAATTAGACCCTAAGGCTACACTTTTGGTATTTAGATTGCTGCCTAAAGAAATTGCTGCTGATGTTTTTGCAAACTTGTTTCCAGAAAGTCAGTCAGAGCTATCGATGCAAATTAACGAGAAAGAACTTCATAATATCTTAGAAGACCTTTACTTTGACGATAAAATCGATTTTTTAGAAGAAATGCCTGCTAATATGGTTAAACGTATCCTTAAAAATGCTCCAGAAACTGAAAGAAAACTTATTAATCAGTTTCTCAATTATCATGAAGATTCTGCCGGCAGCTTAATGACGATTGAGTTGGTAGATTTAAAGAAAGAAATGTCAATTCAGGAAGCTTTAGATAAGATTAGAAGAGATGCCCTAGATAAAGAGACTATCTATACCTGCTATGTAACTGATGCCAGCCGTCGTCTAGAAGGAATTCTGTCTTTAAGGGATCTGGTTATTGCCAACCCATCTAAGAAAGTGGCAGAAATTATGCGTAAGGAAATGATTTCTGTTACTACCTTGGATGATAAAGAATACGTTGCTGAATTAATTAGTAAATATGACCTTTTAGCAATCCCAGTAACAGATAATGAAAATCGGCTGGTAGGTATTATTACAGTAGATGATATTGTTGACGTAATCGAAGAAGAGAACACGGAAGACTTCCATAAAATGGCTACAGTCGGAAAGATAGATATAAACCTGCTTGATGCTAGCCCGTTCTTCCTTATTAAAAAGCGGCTTCCATGGTTAATGGTGTTGATTTTTATGAACATTCTTTCCGGAGCGGGTATCGCACACTATGAAGAAACCATTCAAGCTGTAATTGCACTAGTATTTTTCATGCCATTATTAATAGGTAGTGCTGGTAACGCAGGCTCTCAATCCTCTACCCTTATGATCCGGTCTATGGCAATCGGGGATGTCGAAATTGACGATTGGTTTAAACTGCTTAGAAAAGAAATTGTTGTTGCGATTTTATTAGGTTTAGTCATGGCATTTGCTGTATCAATCATTGGCATATTCAGAGGTGGACCTGATGTGGCAATAATAGTGGCTTTATCTATGGTGGTCGTAGTATTAGTGGGTTGTACTATTGGCATGTCCCTGCCATTTTTGCTTAGTAGATTAAAGATGGATCCTGCCGCTGCAAGTGGACCTCTGGTTACATCGATTGCGGATATATCAGGAATATTAATTTACTTCTCTATTGCTACTTGGTATTTAGGGATTTAAGTTTAATGAATAGAACTATCCTTAAGATATTTAGATCAATAGATTTCCAGCGAGGGATTCAAAAAGGAAGGATCTAATTAAGTTTGATAACGATTAAAATTTCAGTGCGTAATTTAGTGGAATTTGTACTCAGGCATGGCGATCTACAACCCGGATCTATTGGTACATCACGTACCCTAGATGGGATCAAGGCTCATCAATATATCCAAAAGATTAGCGGAGCAGACTATGTGCCGGAAGTTTCACTAAGTTACGTTTATTCCAGTCTGGAAACCCAAAAGGGGTGGGGCCATGGCCAGCTCAGAGGTGAAAACCTCTGCTTAGAAATTAAGGGCCGTGCTGACGGTATTATAATGAAGGAATGTGGACCCTGTATTGATGAGATTAAAACTACATCCATAGATCTCGAACTTATCTATGAATCATTTAGTGATTTACACTGGGCTCAAGCCCAGTGTTATGCATTCATGTATGCGGTGCAAGAAGGTCTAGAAACTATGGAGACCCAGCTAACGTATGTTCAGCTTGATACAACTCTAACCAAGAAATTCTCAAGAAGTTTCTCTCGTGCAGAACTATCAGAGTTCTTTTTTAATTTAGTTGAGCGTTATCTATCTTGGGCGAGCCAATTGCAAGAGTGGGCAATGACGAGAGATGATAGCATTCGTACAATGAACTTTCCCTTTAAAACTTATAGACTGGGACAAAGAGACTTGGCGGTAGCCGTTTACCAGACGATTAAAAAAAGTCAGACCTTATTTGCCCAAGCTCCTACGGGCATTGGTAAGACTATGGGCACACTGTTTCCGGCACTTAAGGCTATGGCCGGAGAACTTACAGTTCAGATCTTTTATCTTACAGCGAAAACCATCACTCGAACGGTTGCCGAAAAAACCCTCATGGATTTGCAAAAACAAGGGTTAGAAATTAAGCGGTTGACGCTAACTGCTAAACGTAAATTATGCTTTCTTCCTGAAACATCGTGTAGGCCCGAAGATTGTCAATTTGCACGGGGCTATTATGATCGGGTGAGAGGGGCTGTGGAGGATGTATTTGGAGAAGGGTCTTGGACCCGACAAGTGATCGAGGAGTATGCTCGCAAGCATACTGTTTGTCCCTTCGAATTCTCCTTGGAGATGGCAAATTGGGCGGACGTGGTTATTTGCGATTATAATTATGTATTTGATCCACGGGTATATTTAAGGCGTTTCTTTCAAGAAGGGGGAGAGTGCACCTTTTTGGTCGATGAAGCCCACAACTTAGTGGATCGAGCAAGGGATATGTTTTCAGCGGAACTGGGAAAGGAATCCTGGCTCAATTTAAAGGGATTAACGAAAGAAGTGGACTCAAGGCTGACGAAAAGTTTGACCAAAGTTAACTCTGCCCTGGTCAAAGAAAAAAAGTTCTGCACAGATGTTGAGGGAAGGGGAGAGAGTGTAGAAAAGGGGTTGCCAATCAAACTCATCCAAGCCTTACGCCACTTTATTAAAGAAACCGAGTATTTTTTAAAAACGAACGATCAACAGTTTCCTTGGTCTGAACAACTTCTTGAACACTATTTTCAGGCGTTAAGTTTTACCAGAACAGCGGATAGTTATAATGAACGATATGTTACTTATAAGTCCTTCACAAGAGACGATTTCAAAATAAAGTTGTTCTGTCTAGATCCTTCCGTGCGTTTGAAGGAAGCCCTAGGAAGAGGGCGATCCGCCGTACTTTTTTCGGCGACTTTGAGTCCTATGGACTACTTTATGAGGGTTTTAGGCGGCGAGAAAACATCCTATAAACTCAGACTGGCGTCTCCTTTTCCCAGGGAGAATCTTTGTCTGTTGATTAATGATCGTATTTCTACTAAGTACAAGCAGCGATCTGCAACTCATGACCAAGTTGCAGAATCAATCTCCGCGACCATACTAGACAAAAAAGGGAATTATTTAGTTTATTTCCCCTCGTATGACTACATGCATAAAGTTTACTTAAGGTTTAGGGAACAAAATCAACAGGTAGACTTGATTTGCCAAAGTTCAGATATGGCTGAAGAAGAACGGGAGAATTTCTTAGAAAGGTTTTCACATAATCCTAAGCAAACTTTGGTGGGGTTTGTTCTAATGGGTGGAATATTTGGCGAAGGTATCGATCTTATTGGGGATCGGCTCTCTGGAGCGATCGTGGTAGGAGTCGGCCTGCCGCAAGTTTGCCGGGAGCGAGAGATTATTCGCTCATATTATGAAACAACAAGCCATCAGGGTTTTGAATTTGCGTATATGTACCCTGGTATGAACAAAGTCTTACAAGCTGTTGGTCGGGTGATTCGATCAGAAAAGGATCGAGGGGTTGTGTTGCTTATTGATGAGCGTTTCGGTCAATCATCCTACAGAAAGTTGTTTCCTGAAGAATGGACAAACGTGTTCTATGGCAGAACTATAAATAGTATCCTTTCAACCATCAGAAACTTTTGGAATAATTAGGAGACGTCTACCGAAAGAGGATGTTTATGCGTTCAGCAGAGGCTATTATAGCTTAGGGGAGTGGTTTTTCCGTATATAGACAATTCGGTAGTTAATGCGAATAATTAAGAATACAAACCAGATTTCTGAAGAAAGAGGCCCTTTGGCCTCTTTTTTATATGCAAATTAAATTGTATAAACACGACCAGTGGACTTCAAATCAAAGGTTTAGAGACTGGACCAATTAAACTAAACCGTCGGCATCTTTAACGAACTGGATTGCTTTTTCAAAAATTGATTCATCGACAATGGCAGCTAAAACAATGTCTCGCCCAGTAATTGGGTTTTGACCGCCATCGCTCATACCGCTAGCACTAACATCCGAAGAAAGTAAGATTCCTGTATCTCGACCACCACTGCTACCCAGTGTTAGTGTTGCCTGGCTAGATATCTCACCAGATAGGGGGCTTGATAATAGATCTGCACTACCGAGGGGATACTTTCTAACCCGGTCTATTTGAATATCATCAACACCTAAGCTTTTAATTTGATCTGCAACCTTGCCAGCTTCTTCAGGGCTTTTGAAATAAGCAATTATGTTTTTTTCACTCATTTAAGCTACCTCCAATATAGATCTTAACATTATAAAGTTTCCTAGAGTGATAAAATTTATTCAAATTGGTAAGCTCTTCTCAACAAGGTTGAAAATATCTCTAAACCAAGCTATTAGGCAATTAAAAGTACTAGGCTTATAGCTTGTTTTTATGGTTTAATAGAAGGGCACAAAATACTTAACAAATTCTAAATTGTAATGAGGTTTTATTCATGCTTATGTATATTTTCCCTATTATTCTGATCGTAACATCAAATATTGCCTATAATATATGCCAAAAGTCTACACCCCATAGCGCTAACCCTTTTTCAGCTTTGCTAATAACTTATTTGACTGCAACAATTTTAACGTTAGTTGCATTTCCGTTTTATAAAACGGATAAGGGTTTTTTTCAATCCTTTAACGGTTTGAATTGGACTAGTTTTGCCCTGGGTGTTGCAATAGTTGGACTTGAATTGGGATATTTGCTAGCGTATAGGGCGGGATGGAATATTAGTGTTGGCTCCTTAGTTGCGAATATTATTCTTGCCATTATGCTTATACCTATAGGAATACTGTTTTATAAAGAAGTATTTGCAATTAACCAGATTTTGGGAGTCGTATTTTGCTTAATCGGTTTAATACTTATTAATAAGTAACATTATGGGAGACGACATATATGGATGCATCGTACGATAGCTTAAACGATATAACTCAGGATCAAAGTATTTCGACCCGATTATTAAGCTGGTATAAAACAGTAAAAAGAGATTTGCCATGGCGGAAGACGGGAGACCCTTATGCAATCTGGGTGTCTGAAGTTATGCTACAACAGACCCAAGTAAAGACGGTTATACCTTATTATGGGCGCTTTCTAGAGCGTTTTTCCAGCGTAGAGGAACTTGCCATTGCTAGCCTTGAGGATGTCTTAGCCGTTTGGAGCGGACTAGGGTATTATTCTAGAGCCCGTCGAATGTGGGAAGGTGCCCGCTACATTTGCGATCAATGGGGTGGTAAGATGCCGAAGGATTATGATTCTCTTCTTTTAGTGCCAGGGATCGGAAAGTATACAGCTGGGGCTATATCCAGTATTGCATTTGGTGAGAGGGTTGAGGCTATAGATGGGAATGTATTACGTGTGGTTTCACGACTTTTGACTTGGCCGGAGCCTGTAGAGACGGTTCGTAGTTATCGCCACTTTAGAGAATGTCTGCTTGTATGGCAACCTGCTCTTCAGCCAGGGGACTTTAATCAGGCGTTCATGGAGCTAGGGGCACTGGTTTGTACACCTACGAAACCGAATTGTGAACGTTGTCCCTTTGATAAACTCTGTAAGGGTTATTTGCAAGGCAATTTTTTACGTTACCCCGTTAAGAAACCCAAGGCTCAGCGCCAGGAGCTAACTCGTTGGACCTTTATTCTGCGCAGGGGTGACCAGGTTTATTTGCAGAAACGTCCTTCAAAGGGGCTATTAGCTGATCTATGGGAGTTTCCAGGTGTGGAACTGAGCCATGACCATGACGATAGCTTGAAAGACTGTATTCCTGCCATTTCTATGGAAAGGTGCTTTGACCTTTTTTTACAGGCGGTACCAGAGCGGGCGTTTGACCATCAAGT
>JADQBO010000183.1 GCA_016278585.1 Desulfosporosinus sp. | reverse complement strand
GACTTTGGACTTGCCATCTATGTACTGGCACTGACAGGATCTGTTACGGCTGCATCCTTTGTAATGATTTGCGCATTCCTGCCATCCATTCTTCTGGCTCCTGTGGGAGGCGTCTTGGCGGATCATTATGACAGAAGGGTGATGATGATTCTCGGGGAATTGTTTTCCGGCCTGGGGTTGGTTATATGCCTCGTCGCGGTTATGAGCGCAAGTCCTTCAATTGCGGTAATCTGCGTTGGTGTAGGTGTCAGCTCAATCTTTACAGCTTTAATGGAACCGGCATTTAAGGCGACCATTACGGATTTATTGTCGGAGGAAGATTTTGCTAAGGCAGGCGGAATGGTTCAAATCGCAAAGAGTGCTAAACTTATAATTTCCCCGGCTATTGCTGGATTTTTATTACAGATCACGACGGTTAGTACCCTGATAATTATCGATATTCTTACCTTCTTTGTAACGGTAGTTATTATTGTGGCTGTGAAGAAAGGTATGGTTACGAAACCCAGGGAAGATGCCAAATTGAGCTTTCGCAGGGAAATGAAGGAAGGTATTGCTGCAATACGTGGGAAAAGTGGCATTGTGGCGATGATTGTGATTATGACCATCGCAGTATTCTGCCTTGGTTTCGTTCAGATTTTAAGTAAGCCGCTCATACTTGCTTTCGCAGGTGAAACAGAACTGGGTGTTCTTGCCACAGTCAGTGCCCTGGGTATGATGTTCGGAAGTATCGTAATCAGCTGCATGAAGAAGCCAAAATCATATGTGAGGATGCTTTCTTTCGGATTGTTTGGGTGTGGAATCTTTTTTGCACTCATGGGAGTTAGGGAAAATCTGTTTTTAATTGCCATATTCGGATTCATGATGTTTGTATTTATGCCGGCTGTCCAGATTGGAGCAGAAGTCCTGATACGTACAAATCTTGTGAATGAAGTTCAGGGGCGCGCTTTTGGACTGATAAGTTTTATTACTCAGATGGGATACATTTTTGCTTATATATTGGCCGGAGCCCTTTCGGATTATGTTTTTGAGCCCTTTATGAGCGGTCAAAGTTTGTTCGCGATAAAAATCGGAGAAGTGATCGGTGTCGGTGCGGGAAGGGGAATTGGGTTGCTGATATTGATCGCAGGCATAGCTTTATCGATGGTTGGAATCGTTGTTTACGGACTGAAAAGTGTAAAAACGTTGGAAAGGAGAATTAGTAAGAATGAAACTATTGCTGAATCTTGTCCGGAAGGACTTTAAGAGAAACAGGGTTATCACAACTGCCCTAGCGGTATTTCTAATCCTTTCGGCCCTTTTGATGGCAGGAGGCTTAAGGACGGCAGTTACAATGATCTCTTCACTGACCGGGTTAAATGAACGGGCTATGCCGCCTGTATACCTGCAGATGCATAAGGGAACGTATGATGAGGAAACGTTAGAGAACTTTGTGGAAATCCATAATTATATTAAGGATTCGCTGGTCGTCAAGATGCTTGATATCAGCAATGCAAAGATTATTTATCAGGGTGAAACGCTGGAAAAGAGTCTGATGGATAACGGATTTATTATTCAGAATGGAGGATTTGATTTTCTCCTTAATATGGATAATGAAATTGCGGTTGTTCAGGGCGGAGAAATCGGGGTTCCTGTTTATTATGGGTCGGAGCTTGGTATTCAGGTCGGAGATGTCATTACATTGCATGAAGGAGATTATCGTAAGGAGCTGACGGTATCAACAATCATTCGTGACGCAACGATGAACTCGGCACTCACATCTTCAAAGCGTTTTTTAATTAGTCAGGCAGATTCTAAGGAATTCTCGGTGGGTGCAAACCGCGAAAGGGAACTGGATAAATGGTTAAAAATATTTCAATTAAAGGTATAACCTCATAAAGGCTATATAGGGATCATATCTTATCAATAGAGGTGATCATAAGGTATGGTGCTAGTATTATCGGCTCTTTTTAATAGCATGGTCAATAATTTCTTAATTTCTTTTGGAGTTGTAGTTGGAGCTAGTATTTTTGGCGGGGTAGGAGCGGTCATAACAAATGACCCACCTCTGAAAGCCATGCTTGATATTGCAAGTTCTATTAAAATATGGGCTGTGGCTGTAACACTTGGCGGTACATTTTCTTCTTTTGCAGCAATAGAAAAAGGTTTATTTGAAGGTGAATTTAAATCTATTGTAAAGCAGGCGATATACGTTCTAACGGCTCTATTAGGGGCAAATACAGGATATCATGTTATTAAGTTAATCCAAAGGTGTAGCGAATGAATCCACTTCAAAAGAGACCTTTAAATTTAAAATCCTGTTTTATGGCAGGGATAATCATAGGAACACTAATTGGCGCGGCAGCTTTCAATATTATGGTAAGTTATAGAATGGATCAATTTTATAAAAGAATTGCATCTCTTGAGCAAACTATACAGGATAAAAACGCTGTACTTAAAAAATTCGAAAAAAATATTAATACTTGGAGTCTTGTAGTTAAGGGTATTGACGTAGTATTAGATTTTGATGGAGATGAAATAGATGAAATACACTTTGAAAAAAGTATAAAAGATAAATATAGTACATTGTTAGGAAAAGAAGTTAAAAAGATTGATCCTGACCTTATTATAGAAGTAGTGGATAAAAGGATTTTCAAGGTAGAGGGTAAGGAATATAAACTAAAAGTTAACAAATTAATACTAACAGAAGTATTAAAAATTTGGATTAGTGTTGAGCCCATTAATTAAAAGGGAGTTTGGGTATAGGTACAAATGGTCATAAAAGGTCAGATGGGACGATCTGATCTTTTATGACCACTTTTGTTAATATCTTTTGGATATCTTTAGAGGAAATAAAGGATAGACGGGGAATATTGGGTTATACCTCTTATTTTATTATGTACTACATGTAAGATTCAAAGTTCAAATAAAAAGTATCTTTTAAAGGGGACTATGGTATGAGTAAAGATGATATCACGATCAATGACGTTGTGAATTCAAATGAAAATCCATTATATGTTAGTTTATTTACAAACAATCACTCTAGTATGCTGCTTGTTAATCCTGAAACTGGTGCTATTATCGATGCTAATTCAGCTGCTTGCTGTTTTTATGGTTATAGTCGTACAGAGATGTTAAACATGAAAATTAGTCAAATTAATACACTTACACATCAACAAGTTATAGACGAAATGCGTAAAGCAAAAAGTGAAAACAGGTCGCAATTCTTTTTTAATCATAGGTTGTCAAGTGGAGATATTCGTAGCGTTGAAGTTTACAGTGGGCCTATTGTTATAAATAACATTCAATTATTATATTCCATTGTGCATGATATTACAGAGCAAAGAAAAGCTGAAGAGGAAATTATTGATTTAAATAGAAGGCTCGAATTTAGAGTTGCCGAAAGAACGCGACAACTTCAAGAAGCTAATCAGCAACTAGAAGTAATGAATGCAAGTTTAGAAGAAGAAATTTCCGAAAGAATAAATATCGAGAATATTCTGAATAACACAATGATGGAGACTCGTGATCTCTATGAGAATGCACCCTGTGGATACCACTCTTTGGATCAGAATGGCAAGATTATTCGTATCAATGATACTGAGCTTGGATGGTTAGGATACTCAAGAGAAGAGGTTATTGGTCATAAGTTTATGGACTTCATAACACCAGATAGTAAAGCAAATTATGAAGAGAATTTTCAGGTATTTCTAAAGCGTGGTTGGTTTAAGGATTTGGAATTCACAATTAAACATAGAGATGGAACGTTACTTTCAGTTCTTTTGAGTAGTACAGCTATCAGGGATGAGAATGGAACATTTGTTATGAGTCGCTCGACTCTTTATGATATTTCCCTCAAGAAACAGGCGGAGGAAAAATTGAAACAATTGAATAATAATCTTGAACAGATTGTAGCAGACAGAACCTCTCATCTTGAGGAAACTAATGCAGTGCTTGAAGAGGAAATAGCAGAACGTACAAAAATAGAACGTGACCTAGCCAATAAAAACCAGATTATGGATACTCTTTTAAACAACTTAAATGTAGGAGTATCAATGATTGAGGCTCCTTCCGGAGGGTCAATTATTACAAATACACGCGCCAAAGAATTAACCGGATGTGATTTTTTACCTGATGCTAGCAAAGAGAGTTTGTCTAAGGCTTTCCCAGTCTATAAACTTGATACGAATGAACCTTATCCGGACGAAAAAATGCCTCTTATTAGGGGTTTGCATGGAGAAAGCAGTTATGTAAATGATATGGTAGTTGTTCATCCTGACGGAAAGAAAGTTCTACTGGAGGTTTTTGGAACACCGGTAACAGATATTCGTGGACAACTAGTCGCCAGTCTCGTGAGTTTTGCAGACATTACTCATCGTCAACAGGCAGTCGATCAAATTAAACACCTGAACGACCAACTGGTAAAAACAAATGCTGAACTGGAAGAAACGAATGCCGTACTAGAGGAAGAAATTCAAGAGCATTATGAGGTTCAAGCTAATCTAGTCAAGGCAAAAGCAGAAGCTGAAAAGGCTAATTTAGCAAAGAGCAACTTTCTCGCTCATATGTCTCACGAAATCAGGACGCCTTTGACGGGTGTTATGGGCGTTTTACAGCTTTTGCAAATGTCTAAATTAGATGATGAGCAGTTGCACTTCATTAAAGTTTGCATGACATCTTCTGAATTACTCTTAAAAGTAATTAATGATATCCTTGATTATTCTAAAATTGAAGATGGAAAACTGGAACTTGAAAAAGTAAAGTTTAGATTGACAGAGTTACTTAGTCATCTTGAAATTTTATTTGAACCCACGGCATTAAATAAATCGATTAACTTAGAGATGCATATCGAAAGTGATGTGCCAAAGATTCTTATAGGTGACTCGTTTAAACTAAGACAAATTTTATCCAATTTGATCGGAAATGCTTTAAAATTTACACATGAAGGTAGGGTCGATCTAGGAGTACGGAAAGTTGCAGATTATGGCAAAGACCTAAAATTGGAATTCTCGGTCAAAGATACTGGAATTGGAATAACCCATGATAAAATTAATGATCTATTTAAAAGTTTTAGCCAAGCAGATAGTGCAATCACCCGTAATTATGGAGGTACCGGACTTGGGCTTGCCATATGCAAAGGGTTGACAGAGATAATGAAGGGTGAAATATGGGTAGATAGCAAAGCAGATGAGGGCTGTACTTTCTATTTTACTTGTGTATTTGAGAAACCTGAGGTCGAAGAGGTTCATAGAGCAAATGAAAGTGGGGATTTAGACAATCGTGACGAAAAGAACTCGTTGAAGCTTTTACTTGTGGAGGATGATAAGATCATTCGCATGGTGATTGAAAACTTCTCAATACGCAAGGGCTGGAATGTTGTTTTAGCAGAGGACGGGTATGCTGCCCTTGATGCTTATCAGAAACAGGAATTTGATGTCATCTTAATGGATTGTCAGATGCCATTACTAGATGGTTACCAAACTACAGAAGCTATCAGACAGTTGGAAAGTCAGAAAGGTACGCATACACCAATTATAGCCATGACTGCTAATGCCTTAAAAGGAGTCCGGGAGACGTGTCTTAACGCAGGAATGGATGATTACTTAACAAAGCCTGTTGAAACAAGTGAGTTTTATGCTATTGTTGAGAGATGGGCAAAAAAGTTAGAAAATTGATGACGGCGGGAGGCAGGTTTATCCTTTTTCTAGATGCATACTTGTGAAAAGAATAGAGTCTAAATATAAGAAAAATGTCATAATAATGGCATTTTTTTTTGTTATTATCTTAATATAGACAAAGACATACTGTTTAAATGACTAGTCTTGGTATACCCCCATTTAATAATTCGCTTTAAAGTATTTTTATCTATAAGAGGAGGAGATCAACTTGTCAGCTCAATTACCGAAATTGCCTTATGCCTATGATGCACTAGAACCTTATTGTGATGAGGCTACTGTAAGACTCCACCACGATGTCCATCATAAAGCCTACGTGGATGGGCTCAATAACACTGAACGAAACCTGGCCAAAGCTAGAGATGAGGGAGATTATGTGCTAATTAAGCATTGGGAACGAGAATTGGCTTTTCATGGATCAGGGCACATACTGCACACACTCTTTTGGGAGAATATGCGTCCTGGAGGTGGTGGAACTGCCCAAGGGAGCTTAGCTAAACGTATCGCTGAGAACTTTGGTTCTTTTGAGAATTTCAAGAAACAATTTACTGCTGCTGCAGTAGCTGTAGAGGGATCTGGCTGGACTTTATTGGTTTGGAGTCCATACTTTAAAGAGTTAGAGATTCTACAAGCTGAAAACCATCAGAACCTTGCCCAATGGGGAGTTGTTCCACTCCTAACCGTCGATGTTTGGGAGCATGCTTATTACCTCAAATATCAAAACAAGCGGGCAGATTGGGTTGAGGCGTGGTGGAACTTGGTAAACTGGGAGGATGTTCTCAAACGATTTGAAAATTGTGTAGATTTGAAGGGTGATAGGTAAGTAATAAAGACTAGTAACCATTAAGGAACTTAAGCTGGAGTAAAATCTTGGATTAACAACCCAAAAAAGGAGGAAGAAAATCATGAGCGACACAAAAGCAATAATCATTTTTATTGCATGTTCGACAATATTACTCACAGGTATAGGCTTGCTACCAGAATCAAGGTCATTATTGGTACATGAAACAGCAGTTGAGACGACTACTAATCCAGCCATAGTTCATGTAATTCAGACTTCCGATTTAGCTCCAGTGAAAGATGCAGCTGCTGCCGGTTGGGAAGTAATTGTTCAGGAATATTGATTAGCAGATGAAATAATGAATTACTTAAAAAAACGTAACAAGGGTTTATCACGGTTATTTTAATGATATTAGACAATAACATGTAAGATTATGGAGGGTCAGGTCGTCTTTTTGGACGGTCTGGCCTTTCACTGTTTTTTTTAAGATACTTTCTGCGTTTTAAAGGAAATAGAGTGAACCGTGTGGAATATTTATAGGGAAGATTCATGGGATTAGTAGACAATCTATTTGTAATAACGGTTTTTTAGGGGTGGAAATTTCATGGTAAAAGATATTAGTGCAACTGAATTTAGAGATACAGCAGAACATAGTTGCTCAGGTAAGGCTTTAATAAAAGTAACTGAAGAAACCAAAAACAGTGAACTTAAGGCAAATCAGCTGCTTGAAAATAAAAGCCATGAAATTCGGACTTACATGACCAGAATTATTAGCATGACGGATTTAACACTTATGACAGAGGTCACTGAAGACCAAAGGGAGTATCTAACCATCGTAAAGTCGTCAACTAGATCACTTTTGAAAGTATTAAATGATATTCTGGATTATTCAAAAATCCAAGCAGGTAAAGTCACTTTAGAACAAGTTTCATTTGATATTCGCGAAACGATTCATGAAGTAATTAATAGGTTTAGCGTTGCTGCAAAACAGAAGAACATCAATATTAGACTTAATTGTTTGGACCAGATAATACCAAAAGATCTCATTGGAGATTCGATTAAGTTAAAACAGATACTTTCTAATTTATTAGGTAATAGCGTAAGATTCACGAATCAAGGTGAGGTAACTATAAAAGTTGATCTTGAGGGGCTAGAGGAAAGTAAGATCCAGTTAAAATTTACTGTTTCTGATACGGGTATCGGAATTCCTAAAGATAAGCTTATAAAACTATTCAAAAGTTCCAGCCTGGCTGATGATTCTACCATAGGAGAATTTGGAGGCACTACACTTACAAATTCAAAACAACTGGTTAGATTGATGGGCGGAAATATATATGTTGATAGCAAGGAAGGCTTAGGCAGCAAATTCTATTTTACAGCAGTATTTGGTGTTTAAGGGGAAGGAGGTAGTTATCATCGAAACAATAATTGTAGCAGAAGATGATTCCAGTATCCGACAATTCCTAGAGATTTTATTGACTCGCGAAGGGTATAGTGTGAAGGTTGTCGGACAAGGAACTGAAGTCATAAATGAGTGTCATAATTCCAAGCCTGATCTATTGTTGCTCGATATTATGATGCCTGGGATGGATGGATTTGAAGTTTGCCGTAAAATACGGAAAGAAAGTAATCTGCCTATTATCATTTTAACGGCTAAGGAAGATAATGAGGATAAGATTGCAGGACTTATCTTAGGCTGTGATGACTATATCACCAAGCCCTTTGATAGCACAGAACTCGTCTTACGCATTAAAGCAGTATTGCGTCGAGTTAAAGAAAGCAGCCACTTAGAAAACGGCCGAAATATTGTTGAACTCCCTGGACTTACTATTAATAGTATTAGCAGAATCACTGAGGTCGGAGGCAAAGAAGTTGATCTAACGCCTAAGGAATATGCACTTCTTTGGCTGTTGTCCAACCGTCCGGATCAGGTCTTTACTAGAGAACAGCTTCTTAATCAGATTTGGGACTCAGACTATTATGGAAGTGATTCAGTCGTCACTTCTCTGGTAAAACGCCTTCGAGAAAAGATTGAGCCAGATGCTTCTAATCCCTATTATATTAGAACTATACACGGGGTAGGATACAAGCTTGGTGTGAAACCTTACTAATAATTCAAGTTGTAATTTGTTTGTTAATTTCATAAAAAATAAATAGATTCTAAATACAAGAAAAATGTCATAGTAATGGCATTTTTTTTTGTTATCATCATAAATAGAGGGAAAGACATACTGGTTGAACCTGAATTAAAGTAGGATTAAAAAATGAAAAGGTGGTATGGACTATGGAAAAAAGAAATGCATATATGGAAAAACTTGACGAAAATTTCAAACAATTTAATATGAAGTTGGACAAAATTAAGGCAAAAGCTTCGGAAGTTCAGGATGAAGTAAAAACTGAATATCATTCCCAAGTAAAGGATTTGGAAACTAAACGCGATAATTTTGCTATTAAATTTGGACAACTCAAAGAGTCTACCGGGCAAGCTTGGGACGATCTAAAAGTCGGGACTGAGAGAACCTGGAGTGAACTTGAGCATACTATCGATAAAGCTATCACTCGTTTCAAGTAGGGAACTAACCAGTGGAGTTCACAATTGGATTAAGTTTTAATCTGAATGGATGTACCTAGGCAATGGAGGGTAATCTGTGAATAAGTTCAAAGTGGTTTTTCATATGGATAAGCAGGTTAATGTCGGTGTAGTCCTCGCCAATATCAGTAATTTAATTACTGATATTGGCGAGGAAAATCTAAAAATTCAAATGGTTACTGATGGCGATGCAGTAAGAGTGTTTGAGAGAAGGGCGTGCAAATTTGGACCATTGCTTAAGGATTTAGCAGAAAAGCAGGTTGAATTTAGTGCTTGCGCCAATGCGATGCGACATCTTGGGATACACAAAACTGAATTGCTTGATTTTGTAAAAGTTGATTTCTCTGGGGGAGGAGAAATAACTAAGAAAAAAGAAGCGGGTTGGTCATATATTTGTCCCTAAAAATGGATGCGCGTTAAAGAAATGTAACATTCTGGACATAGTAACCTTGAAGAGCCGGATGCAGGAAAACTGTAAGTCCGGTTCTTTGAGATAATGAGAAACCCTTATAGCTTGATTTTAATAAGGGGCTATTGAGTTTTCTTTATGGATGATAACTGGAAAGTGTAGTAGAAAGGTGGGGTATCAGGGTTATGAAGAAGTATTTAAAATGCAAAGTATGTGGCTTTGTTGAAGAGGAAGGTAGCTTAAAAGAGGTATGTCCTGCCTGTGGTGCTCCTGTTACCGTTTTTGAAGGCTATAATTATACAATTAGTGAAAAAAGGCTCAAGTTGATGGAGCTGCATATTCATCCTATCCTTGTTCATTTCCCTCAGAGCATTGCGTCTCTTTCACTTGTTTTTATAATATTAGCATTTACTCTACAAGGAGAAGTGAGCAGTAACTTAATAATTGTTGAGAAAATTCTATCCATAATATTACCCTTTTCAGTATTGACAGCCATTGGGGCGGGTTTATTTGATGCAAGGATACGCTTTAAGAAAATGTTTGGACCCCTTCTAAAACAAAAAATAATGCTGGGATCACTCTTTTTTTTATCCTCGATTATTACTGCAGTATTAATTAATTACGAAACTTTTGATTATTGGGGGAAAGTTGGTATTATAACCTTAAGCATTGTCAACTTTTTATGTAGTGGATTGCTTGGATTTAAGGGTGGTAAACTAATTAATTCGAAATTATCGGGCTAAGTCGATTTGTTTTAATTGTTCCAAAAGATCTGATGGAGACCAAATAATAGCCCATTTTTAGAGGCTTCCCTTAAGTTCGCTGAACTAAAGGGAAGCCTTGTTCTTTTAACAAAGTCGGGCCCCGATAAGATTAAAAAATTCCTGTAGGGTTGTTGTAGTTATGCCGTGAGCTTTCGGAGATACGGTTCTATAACACTCTGCTAGAATGAGAGAGTCTAGGATCTGATTAAATCACTAGGGGAAAAAAAGAGCGAGTATCGTAAAGAAGAGACTATTAAAAGAGGCCAACGTTAGTCAGCCTCTCTTAATAGTTTGTATTAGTTATTTTTGTTTAGCGGCTTTTACAGCATTCCAAATGCTTGCTGCAAGTCCTCCCCAAATGACAATTATACCGACAAACATCATTGTAATTGCACTACCACTCATTATTTATCCACTCCTTTATCTTCAGAGTATGTTGAAACGTCCAAGTCTTTTGCTCCCCACTTCAGAGAGGCCAAGATAAAGCCAACAATGATCGTAGCAAGGACTACTCCCCAACCTGAATAAATAAGAAATGCAGTTGGATAACCTTCGTAATTGTTTTTGAAGTTATCAACAAGATTTAGAACGAACATATAACCTAATACTATTGGAGTTATTACTCCTAAGCAAATTTTCCACCATAAACCCGTACGCAAGTCTGAAATTGCATTAGCATGATCTTGGAATGGTTTTAAGTTCTTTACAAACCAAGAAACAGTTACAACGGACACAAGTCCTGCTAATGCAACACCAAAGGTGTTAATAAAGTAGTCAACTGCATCTAAGAAGAATAATCCTCCTTGAGTTGCAAATAAAATTGAAACAAGTGCAGAAAGACCACCACCCATGATAACCGCCTTTGTACGTGACACTTTGAATTTATCTTGTACCCCGGCAATGAACGTCTCTACAATTGAAATCAATGACGATAGCCCCGCAAAAACTAAAGAGCCAAAGAATAAAACACCAAAAAGTCCGTTTAAACCTGGGAACGAGTTTAAAATCTCTGGAAAGACGACAAAGGCTAAACCAATACCTGCAGTTGCCACTTCTTCAATAGGAACACCTGCTTGTGTAGCCATGAATCCTAAGGTAGCAAAAACACCAAAGCCTGCTAAAAGCTCGACGCCTGAATTACTAAAAGCTGCAATGAAGGCATTGTTGTTAATGTCCGATTTTCTAGGTAAATAACTTGAATAAGTTATCATAATAGCGAATGCAATCGATAAGCTGAAGAAAATTTGACCATAAGCTGCGACCCAAACCCCTGGAGAGGCAATTTCACTCCAATTAGGTTTAAATAATGCTTCTAGACCAAGGGCAGCACCTTCTAATGTAAGTGCTCTAATAACAATGATTAAAAACATAACAAGTAACGTTGGAATAAAAATGCGGTTTGCTCTTTCAATACCTTTTTTTACACCTTTAAACAAGACACCTAAAGTAATTATCCATACTAGAATCAACGGAATAAAAACTCCCGGAACGAGCGATCCAACTGAACCAATCGCTGCTTCATTAACAATATCAACTCGCTGGAGGTATTCCCCCATTAAGAATCCACCGGTATCTTCTCCCCATTGTAACCCTACTGAAAAATACGTATACGCCATCGCCCAAGCGATGATTACTGCATAGTACGTAGAAATTACGAAAGCTATGGCTACTTGCCACCAACCAATCCACTCTGTCTTCTTATTCATCCGTGCGTAAGATAACGGTGCAGAGCCACGATATTTATGGCCCATTGTAAATTCCATAATAAGAAGCGGAATGCCAGCAGTTAAAAGTGCAAATAAATACGGAACAAAAAATGCACCTCCACCATTATCATAAGCTACATACGGAAAACGCCAAATGTTTCCTAGTCCAACAGCGGACCCGACAGCGGCTAAAATAAAACCAGCCCTTGTTCCCCATTGTTCACGACCGTCCATTTTTAAACACCCTTTCCTTTAAATTATATGAATATTCTAATAATTATATGTTACAATACCCCCTTAATTAATTTAGTATTATTCCTGACTATGCGTTTTATATTATAATATTAGCTCACTGATTTGTCAAAGCAGTGAGCTATTCATAAATTATGGATTATTTTAAATCAAATTAAATATTTAACTTAATAATTAACTTAATTATTAAGTTAACCAATTAACTATTAAATAATATTACAAAGTATTACTAAAGTTGCATTAAAATAAATCATTCTTGTTGATATAAGGAAGAATATACCACCCCCAGTTCTTGAATTTTTCTTGTTTAAAACTATTAGATTCTTTGTTTATTAATAAAAATATACTTTAGAGGGGTTATTTGTTGAGTTAAGCTGCGTATTTAACGCTGAATCTGTCTAATTCCTCTTTCTAATCTGCGAGGAAAAGTTAAATCTTCAGTAGTACAGACTAGGACTTTCCAACCAGCCCTATTGTACTTTTTCAAATCATACGGATGTGCGGGATTATGTATTAAAATCAGGATGTTTTCTACTTGGGCCAGAAATGTTTGACCCAGTATACTTTTGTTCCAATTGACAGTGCGTTTTGGAAAGATGTAGTTTAGAACGCGTTTAAGGTGATTGGTCTGATTAGGAACTTGTAAAGGGCAGGAGGATTCGGGGTCAGCCTCAAACTTTGAGTCAGTGTGTGTATAAGTTTCACCAAGCACAAACTCATCAGATTTCGCTTGTTTTTTGGCTTGAGCGTCAGTATCAGTATCAGTATCAGTATCAGCATTGGTAAGAGGCTCAGCGGGAGCCTGAGCATCGGATTTGGACTGAGCATCAACGTGAGCGTGAGTAAGAACGTCGGCCAGAGCTTGGGCATTAACTTTAGCTTCCTCATTAGTTTTCTCATTAGCTCGGTCAAGAGCCTCAGAAAGCACTTGGGCGTTATTGTTTGCACGTGCTTCAGCTTGGGTAAGCGCATTAACTTGGGCGAGAGCGTCAGCGAGAGCCTGAGCATCGGATTTGGCTTGAGCGTCAGCGTGGGCAAGAGCGTCAGCCAGAGCTTGAGCATCAGATTTAGACTGCTCCTTAGCTCGGTCAAGAGCCTCAGAAAGCTCTAGGGCGTTATTGTTTGCACGCGCTTCGGCTTGGGTAAGCGCATTAACTTGGGCGAGAGCGTCAGCGAGAGCCTGAGCATCGGATTTGGCTTGAGCCTCAGCGTGGGTAAGAGCGTCAGCCAGAGCTTGAGCATCAGCTTTAGCCTGCTCTTTGGCTTGGTCAAGAGCTTTAGAAAGCTCAAGGGCGTTATCGTTTGCACGCGCTTCAGCTTGGGTAAGCGCATTAACTCGAGCGAGAGCGTCAGCAAGAGCCTGAGCATCGGATTTGGCTTGAGCGTCAGCGTGGGCAAGAGCGTCAGCGAGAGCCTGAGCATCGGATTCGGCTTGAGCTTCAGCGTGGGCAAGAGCGTCAGATAGAGCCTGAGCATCAGCTTTGGCTTGAGCTTCAGCGTAAGCAAGAGCGTCAGCCAGAGCTTTAGCATCAACTTTAGCCTGCTCCTTAGCTTGGTCAAGAGCCTTAGAAAGCTCTAGGGCGTTATCGTTTGCACGTGCTTCGGATCGGGTAAGCGCATTAACCTGGGTAAGAGCGTCAGCGAGAGCCTGGGCATCAGCTTTGGCTTGAGCCTCAGCGTAGGCGAGAGCGTCAGATAGAGCTTGGGCATCAACTTTAGCCTGCTCCTTAGCTTGGTCAAGTGCTTTAGAAAGCGCTTGGGTGTTTTCTAAAGCACGCGCTTCAGCTTGGGTAAGCGCATGAACTTGAGCAAGGGCATCAGCGAGAGCCTGAGCATCAGATTTCGCTTTCGTTTGAGCTTTCATTTGTTGAATATTAGGATAGGGTATGCTGTTTGGATAAGGTATTTTAACAGTGGCAAGAGCAGGGATGGCAATATCAGTGACGATATCTGAAGGGGATCCTTCCACAGACCTTTCTATAAAAGGCTCTTTTATTGGAGGAGCGGTGGCTTTCAATATACCCTCTCGTAACATCCTGTCCATTGTAGTATGAAATGTAGGTAAACTATTAGTAACACGTGCATCAGGAAGCTGTTGTTCAATAAGTTGTTTAACTATATCCGCAATGAATTCTGATGGGAACGTTGGGATCTCTTGTAATAACGAAGTGAGTTTTATGACCGATTGACAACCCTTTTGGAACTCAGTATCTGAGTCTACTCCCGTTAGTAAGCTGGCGCTAAAAATACTTTCCATAATTAGATTAATCCATTCTCGAATTCTTGGATCATTATGATAATATGCCTCCAAGATATTCACCTCCAGATTATATATTTGTAGATAGGTATGCTTGGCACTCCAAAGGTATGAATTACACCGAAGAATAATCCCACTCATCCGTTGGAAATAAGAACGATTTGAAGATAGGTTAGTCAATCAAGATTTTTTGGTCGTTAACTTAGCCAAGAAGATTTGTCCAAATTATTATAGAATCGAGAAATGACTAAGTCGATGAATAATCAGAATTAGCATAAAGCATACTAAACATTGGGAAAATTAAACAAAGGAGGATGAAAAATGCCGGAACCGAATCAGTCGCTTACACCACATGAAGTCCTAGAACTTCATGAACTTCTTAGCACGGGAGTTATGGAGATGAAAAAACTTAGAGCTACCAGTACTACAATACCTGAGGAGGGTGAGCTTGCCAGTTTAATTCGCGATGTCATAAAGACTAAAGAACAACACATTAAAGAATTTAAACAATTTATTGGCAGTGGCGTACTGCAATAGGAGGTGTATTTATGGGATGGCTTGAGGACCTATTTGGGATTGAAAATTCTGAGACAACAGAAATGATGGAAAAAGACGTAGTATTAGATATGCTAAAAGATTCGAAGTTTGCTTTGAACACGATAACCATGGCAATTACAGAAACAACTAATTCTGAACTTAGAGAAATCCTTAAAAAGCAACTTACTGAAGTAGTTCAGAATCATTTTCGGGTGGTTGACTTTTCTGTGCAGAATAATTGGTATTTACCCCATTCTGCCCCCATTGAACAGGTTAAACGCGATTATGAAGAAGCCCAGAATTTGACATAGTGATTGTTTTAGAATTGTGTATGTATTGATATGTTAGGAGGGATTCCGCTTTGGGTAACCCAAATGAACTAACTGCTCACGAAATGCTGGAATTACATGAGATATTACGTAACGAGACTTTAGGGCTTAAAAAGGCCGAGTCCATCATAAGTTTAGTTAAGGACCAAGAGCTTGCTTCCTTTGTTCAAAATTCAGTAGCAACCCGACGTCAAAAGTTGAAAGAAATGCAACAATATATTTTCAGTACTACGCTTCAATAAAAGGAGGTTTCCACTATGCCAGAAACCACAAGTTCCTTAAATGATCAGGATATTATTAATGACATGTTAAAGGACTCTAAGTTTGCTATACACACACTTACCAAGGCAATTGGTGAGAGTACATCGTCTGTCTTTAGAGAAAAGCTTGTTAATCTAATGAATAGTTGTATTGATGAACACTCTAAGTTAATCGATTTTGCCATACAAAAAAATTGGTACCAACCTAATCTTCCGCCAGATCAGCAATTACAACAAGACGTTAATACTACACTTAGTCTAGTTTGAAATTTTCTATAAAAGGGCCCAATTAGTCCTTTTATAGAAAGTTGACATCAATCAATTACATGTTCAAAAAGGCCCCTCCTACGCAGGGGTCTTTTAATGCTATCCTAGTAGTAACTAGTTAATAAGTAGTTATAAGTATATACTAGACATATTAGCTGAGGAGCTGGTAATTTTAAGCGTATTTTTAATTAAAGGGAGTTTGATTAGTACATGAATTTTGAACAAATATACTATGCCAATAGCCAACATAAGGAGCAATTCTTAGCTCTTTTAAACCAAAAACAATCCAATGAATCTGGTTATTATGCTGCCTATTACATACTAACGTCTACCAAGGAAATATGGTTAGCAACAAAAAAACACACGACTTTAGAAACAATCAATTTTAGCAAAATTTTAGAACAAGGTTTTGCTAATAATCATAAAGCGCTTATTTTACTCGCTCAACATTTGTTTATGGCTAGTACCAGCTTTGATTTGGATCATGCTTTGGGAAGTTGGGATCAATTTAGTTACAGCGTAGCTTTGCAAGCAATAAAACTACGCTGGTCACTTTCCCGTGAGAGCATGGAAGGCTTTTTAGAGTAAAGGCTGGAAGATACCGACATATTCAAAACAAGGAACCTGTCCCCCTGTTTCGGGGATGTACAACTGACAACTTGGGTGGTAGAATAAAGTTGCTTTATAAACAAACCAATCAGTAGAAGGTGTTGAACATGAATAATAAACTGGCGAGTTACTTTACTGAAAGGGATCATGAGTTATGGCTAACTGAAGATGAACGTGAAGACTTGAAGGTTAGTTATCGTATTAAAGAAATTCTCTTTGAAGGACAATCAGAGTTTCAGCATATAATGGTCCTGGATTCCTATAGCTTTGGACGTATGCTAGTATTAGATGGTATTGTTCAAACCACCTCTATGGATGGGTATATCTATAACGAAATGATTTCTCACGTACCACTATGCATTCATCCTAATCCAAAACGAGTTTTAATTATCGGCGGTGGTGATTGTGGAGCGGCAATGGAAGTATGTAAGTATAGTGCTGTTGAACGGATTGATATGGTAGAAATCGATAAGATAGTAGTAGAAGTTTGTAAAAAACACTTACCGGAGGTGTCGGGGCAGTTATCTGACCCGCGCGTTCAGTTTATTTTTGATGACGGCGTAATATTTGCCCAAACCAAAGAAAATGAGTACGATATCGTTATTGTTGATTCGTCAGACCCTATCGGACCAGCAAAAAATCTGTTTGAAAAAAGTTTCTATCAGAGCTTATACAAAGCGTTAAAAAAGGACGGTTTGATGGTTTGCCAAAGTCAATCTCCAATTTTCCATGTAGAAGTCATGAAACAAACGTTCCAGAGGATCAGCGACCTTTTTGATGAAACAAAACTATATACTGCGGTTGTCCCTACTTATCCGGGAGGATTATGGAGTTTTACCATAGGATCAAAGGGTAATATCAACCTAAATCCTGCAAAGGTAAGTAAGAAGAAAACCCAATATGTCAATCAACAAATTATTGAGCGATGCTTTTTTCTACCTCAATTTATGCTCGAAAATGTATATAGAAAGTGAAAACACTAACTATTAAGTCTTTGGAGGGAGTCTTATGATGTACCCATTAGGATATATCGTTGAAGAGGTAAAAAGGACGGTGTTACTATGACTGGACCAGACAAGAATAAGCTATACCCTAATGAAACTATAAAGACGATTTGCTATATAAAGAATTTGCCCAAAAGGACAAATGTCGAGATTGGTGACTACACATATTATAGCGATAACAAAAATTCTCCAGAAAAATTTTATGAAAACATAGAACATCATTATGAATTTATTGGAGATAAGTTGATAGTTGGGAAGTTCTGTGCAATTGCAGAGGGTATAAAGTTCATTATGAATGGCGCGAACCACAGAATGGACGGCATTACAACATATCCTTTTAACATCTTTGCTGGTGGTTGGGAAAAGGTTACTCCAACAGTCGAACAGTTACCCTTCAAGGGTGATACGGTGATTGGTCATGATGTATGGATAGGGCAAAATGTAAGTATCATGCCGGGGGTTAAAGTTGGTAATGGTGCAATTATTGCTGCTAACTCAACTGTCGTTAAAAATATTGAGCCTTATACGATTTATGGTGGAAATCCAGCTAAGTTTATTAAGAAACGTTTCAGTGATAAAAAAATTAAATGGTTACAAGAAATTCAATGGTGGAACTGGGACGAGAGTGAGATATTTGATAATTTGGATCTGCTGACATCCCAGAAAGGGTTGGATGAATTAATGGATAAAACCAAGGAATCGCTTTAAGCATTTTATTTTGGTATCTCTCGTTAGCACAGGTAACCAGCCTGTGTTTTTTATTTGCAAAATGTAACAAGCAAAAGGAGAATTTTGCTTCGGAAAAAGTGAAAACCGGCCCCGGCTATTTGGAAACAGTATCATTGTATGTTATATTTTAAAAGATTATAAAGAAGGAAGGCCACACCTAATTAAATATAATGCTCTGTCCACAGCGAACAGCGAGCGGCTTCATTTATACAAATTGACTATGTAGAAGGGGCTGGAATGGTTGTATTTGAAAAAACGGACTGAAAAACGACTGGTTTCAATGATGCTGGTTATCCTAGCAGCAGGGATATTAACTGCTTGTAACTCTAATAAGAATGAAACGTTTGAAGCGGATGGATTTGCTATGGGAACGGTCATTTCTCAAAAGGTTTATGGAGTCAACGGACAAGCTGCAATAGATGAAGTTACGGAAAAGATAAATTATCTGGACAGGCTTTTAACCTTTAATGCCCCCGAGGGGGATGTTTATAAGTTAAACGAAAATGCTGCTATAAAGAATGTAGAATTGAATCCTGAAACAGTGACAGTAATTAAAAAAGCTCAGCAAGTATCCGAACTGAGTAATGGCGCCTTTGATCTTACAATAGGGCCGGTGGTGAAAAGCTGGGGTATAGGAACGAATCAAGAACGAATCCCGCCAAAAGAGGAATTGCAAAAGTTACTCCCCTTAGTTAATTATAAAGACATTTACATCGATGACTCCTCTGCGGGCTTGAAAAAAGCGGGGCAAATGATTGATTTAGGGGGCATCGCCAAAGGATATGCAGGAGATGTTGCTATGGAGATTTACAAAAAGTACGGCATCAAATCTGCCTTTATTAATATTGGAGGGAATGTCGTAACGCTGGGCAACAAGCCTGATGGGAGCCCTTGGGCGGTCGGCATTCGTAATCCTCGGCCTGAAGGAGATCAGAGCGGACAAATCGTAGGCACTGTTAAGGTAACAGACAAAGCGGTTGTAACAGCCGGGGATGAACAGAGGTACTTTGAAAGGGAGGGTCAGCGCTATCATCACATCCTCGACCCTCACACAGGATATCCAGCCAAATCGAATTTGATAAGCGTTAGCTTAGTGGCGGATTCTTCCTTGGACGCAGATGCCCTTGCTACAGCCGTCTTTATCTTAGGTTTGGAGAAAGGGACCCAACTTCTCCAGCGATATGGTGACATTGAGGCTGTTTTTATTACAACCGATAAAAAGATTATGGTTACAGATGGTCTGAAAGGGACGTTCGAATTGCACGATCAAAGCAATCAATTCCAGTATATTGAATAAACCTGCAGTGAAAAGAAGGTGTTGATTTCCAAGATGAAAGCAAGGCGCAGCTTTAAAAAAGGCGATTTAGTACTAGTGTTAATCATCGGAGTTATTGCTTCAATCCCTCTGTTATGGAATTATTTTTCCAGCGAAAACAATCAAAGTGATAACCTAATTGCGGTGGTCATTCGAGATGGACAGCGTATCACAGAAATTAACCTCAATGATCTTCAGGAGCCACAATATATTAAGTTTGAAGAGGGCATTAAAACAACTATATTGGCAGAGAAAGGACAAATTAAGTTTTTAGAAGCGGATTGTCCGGATCAAATTTGTGTCAAGACAGGATTACTAACTAAGCCAGCGGATAAAGCAGTTTGCCTGCCGGGTAAAACGATCGTGACGATTGAAGGCGAAGGCAATCAGTTATGAATAAAAATAGAAAATATGCTTTAATCATAATATTAGTCACCAATGCAATTTTAATTTCATTTCTAGAATCCTTTATACCCATACCTGTTCCTATACCAGGTGTTAAGCTGGGACTGGGAAATATTATTACCATGATTGGAATTGTTTTTTTAGGCTTTAAAGATATCTTATTTATTGTGATCGTGCGAAGTTTTGTGGTAGCAATCCTGACGAGGGGCGTTATGATGCTGGCCTTTAGTTTAACTGGCGGAATCTTGAGCGCTATAGTCATGTGGTTGCTTTACAAAAAATTATCAAAATTATTTAGCATTAAGGGCATAAGCATCGCCGGCGCAATAGTTCATAGCACGGCACAAATTGTCGTGGCATCGATGATTTTAGGGCAAGTGGTAGTGATGTTTTATTTGCCAATCCTTTTGATTTCCTCCGTAATCACCGGGTTAATAACAGGAAGCATCGCCGAAATAACAGTTAATGAAGTTGAAAAAAAAGGGGTTTTCAAGGATGAAAAATAAACAAAGAGAACTGTATTGGCTATGTCGAACAATTTAACATTAACCAATTCACAAACCCGGAAAGACACTGAGTTCTCGAACTTGGATGGGCTTATTAAGTTCATTCTGGCCTCAGTGCTTTGTGTCATGCCGTTTTTATTTCATAATTCGATGAGTTTTGCTATACTATCAATTTACTTACTGGTGGTAACCTTAATATCTAAGATTAAAGCACGAACCCTACTAATCAGCGCTGCCTCATACTCTATAATTGTTTTGATTCCTTACTTTTTCGGGCTCTTAATGAATGGCCTATTCTACTCGTTTTCTGGTAATGTTGTATTCGCTTATCAGGGATCGTATGAAATTTTTCTAAGATTGTTTAGACTGTTTATTATCTGGTATGTTAGCATTCTATATTTTCATACAACCCCAATCAAAACCGTAATTGGGTTGCTGGATAAACTTTTCACCCCCTTGAAATTAGTGGGCGTTCCTGTTACAGACTACTTAAAAGTAGTTATGTGCATTGTTTTAGAGCTCAAGGAGACAGGATCTGAAGTAACAAAGAGTCTGGGGAAAAGTATGCGTTCAGTCATAGGGGGGGACAAAAGGAGATTTAAACTAAATATCAAAGGGATATCCCAAATTATTGTGGCATTAATTGTAAATTCCTTTGAAAAAATAGATAAGATACAAAGCTTTGTTGAAAAAGTTAGTCCGGATGATTTATATCATTACCGCTTTAAAATATCTAAGAGCGATGTAATTGGAATATTAAGCTTTATTTTATTGACAGCTGTGATTTTGATGGTTGAAAAAGGCTATTGGTTATAAAAGATTTCTATGCTCTTAAGATTCTCAGTTTGAATAAAGTATCTTCAAAAAACCCCGATGTCTGGAATTCAGTAATTCCAGACATCGGGAGTTTTCCTTTTTCCAACTTGAGAAGAATAACTCCTGGGAGTGGAGCCTACCTGTAGGTCAATGAGCCTATTTAGCAGTGAATAAAATAGAGTCTAATTAAAAGAAAAATGTCATAATAATCACATATTTTTCTGCTATTATCGTAATTGAGGAAAAAAGCGTATCGGAAACTAAATACCATAACTCCAAAGCTTAATCCACAAACGACAATATTCTAAAAAAGATCTATCTTGGGCAGATTACTTCGATTTGCTATTTGGCGAGTGTAAGTAACTACATAGTGCATTAATACTAAAAATCACAAATAAAACACTTCTTTCGACATAGTTATTGTTTATATATCATATCTTGACAAAATGGTATAGTATTTGGTATTCTCATAAAGAGATAAGAATTTGTGATTGAGGTACAGACTCATGATAAATTATTCACACATTAAATTTTTTCAATTCATTTTAATAATGACTTGAAATTAAACATATATTCAGACTCGAAGGGGGATTAGACTTGGTAAAAGGCGGATAATCCCAAAAAGTAAATTCTATAGAACTTAAAGAAAATTTTAACAAGAAGGAGATTGTATTATGAAAAAAATTAAACTAATAACGGTTGCTTTAGCGCTAACAACATCATTACTCGTTTTAGGAGGATGTGGCTCAAGCACTCCAGCAGCTGGTGATAAGACGACGGGAGAGGTTAAAGTATTCCAAGGAGTAGGCCAAACATCGAACTTCCGTGATACGGGTAGGAAAACCGATTCCGGCGTATTGAAATACAATATTAACTATGTAACTGCGGCTGCTCTTTTTGATAATGAAGGAAAAATTATCGATGTTCAATTTGATGTACTAGAGATCTCTAATCCAAACGAAGCTGAAGAAGGCGCTGTTATTTTCTCAGGATGGCCTACTCAACCAGGTTACGCTGGTTCAGCCTCTAATACTGTTGAAACTGCAACTGAAGAAGTTGCCAATTGGAAGACAAAGCGTGAACGTGGTGATGAAGCCTATGGCATGAATTGGTCAGAACAGTTCAATCTCTTTCAAGAAACCTTTAAAGGCATGACGGTAGCTGAAGTTGAGCAATGGTTTGCTAAGAATACTTCTGACCTTAATGGAAAACCATTAATGGCAGATTCGGAAAAGGCTGAGGATCAAGCGAAGTATGCTAAGCTTACTGAGGATGAAAAGGCTGCCCTCGCAGATGTAACCTCTGGAGCATCGATTAGCCTTAAAGATGGACATGGTGATTTCATTGGCGCACTTGTAGAAGCCTTTGAAAATAAAAAGGAAGTTACTATTCCTGCAGCTAAATAAAAGTTGATTCAGGTAACTAACTAGAGGGTATCCCAAAAAGGTAATTTATTACACTTTGGGATACCCTCATTTTATTGTATACGTCCTTAATAAGGTCTTAAATATACATATTCTAGAACCTTGCAGTCTAAGATACAGCAATCTTAAAGAAACATAGATCGACCATATATCGGGATTGTCTCGAAGGGGTTAAACCAAAGCTGTACATTTATGCTCAGTTTAGTTTATGCTAAAGTCGTATAGATTCGAAGGGGTGTGGCTTATTTGAATGGTTTGAAAAAACGACATTTTGTATATCTAATGTTTTTAATAGCGTTTCTAATAAGCATAGTTCATATAATAAAACCACTGCCTAAAGATATTTCGTTTAATGGACCATTCCGCACTGTCAACAATGTAGAATTTCTTAAGGACATGACCTATGTAACAGACGATGGGACTGAGATGGTGGAGCAGACTATTTTTGAACGAATATACCAATCAATTGATGAAGCGGAAGATTTTATTGTTCTGGATATGTTTTTATTCAATGATGAGTATGATAGGGAATACGAGTTTCCGGAATTAAGCATGGAATTATCGAATGCTTTGGTTGAAAAAAGAAAACAAGAACCAGATATGGAAATTGTTTTTATCACGGATAGAATTAATTCTGTATATGGTACTTATACCATCGAACAACTCGAACGAATGAAAGAGTATGGTATTAAAGTAATTGAAACAGATATGAGAAAGCTCAGAGATTCTAATCCCTTGTATTCTGGTTTCTGGCGGTCTTATATACAATGGTTTGGTACGGACGGATTCACCTGGTTGCCTAACCCCTTTGGAACAGAGTCTCCTGCCGTAAATGTACGTTCTTATCTTGAACTTTTAAGTTTCAAAGCCAACCATCGCAAAGTAGTGTTAACAGAAAAAGAAGTGATTATTAGTTCAGGAAATCCACACGATGCCAGTGCCTTTCACTCCAATATTGGTTTTGTTTTAAAAGGAGATATTGTAGCTGACTTTTTGACCACTGAAAAAGCAGTGGCTAACATTTCAGGTAGTAGTATTGAGTTTGACTACCCTAAAAGTAGCTTAGAAACGGATGCTAATATAAAGGCAAAAGTAATAACCGAAGGGCAAATTAAAAAGGAATTACTACATGCTATTGAAAGTACGAGAAATAACGATGAAATTAGAATGGGGATGTTCTATTTATCAGACCGTGACATTATTACTGCTCTTAAAAAAGCTGCTAATAGTGGTGTTGATATTAAGCTTATATTAGACCCCAATAAAGATGCTTTCGGAATGGAGAAAAGCGGAATTCCAAACCGGCAAGTGGCAAGCGAAATGGTTAACAATAGCCCAGTTGAGGTTCGATGGTATGATACACATGGTGAGCAATATCATTCGAAGATAACACTTATAAAAAAAGCGAAAGAATCTATCATTATTGGTGGTTCTGCCAATATAACGAAACGTAATGTTGGTGATTTAAACTTAGAAACAAACGTAATGATCGTTGCAGATAATGACAAAGAAATTAGCATTGAAATCTTTAATTATTTTGAAACCATATGGAAT
>JADQBO010000223.1 GCA_016278585.1 Desulfosporosinus sp. | reverse complement strand
TCCTCAAGTGCAGCAAATACTAAGACTGTAACATCCATACCCTGAAAAACTAAATGTCGGGCAACGGCCAATCCGTCCCCACCGTTATTGCCTTTCCCAACAAGGATCACTGCTTTTCGGCCGCTTATTCCTTCCTTCCCTATTTTGGGGAGACAACGTCGAATCTCTTCAACTACTGCCCAGGCTGCATTTTCCATAAGGAGCAAACTTGGAATACCATAATGATGAATGGCCTTTTCTTCAATCTGCCGCATCTGTTCTGCGTTAACCACACGCACTTTCCCCACCTCAGTTTCTCTCTATTAGGATAAAATCGCAAACGCCATCGCTTGTGTTCGATTGTGGGATATACTCACTCTAACTTGAGTGCCCCCCCTGGCACTAACCTGGTCCATAGCCTTAGAACTGAGATAAACTAGCGGTTCTCCACTTAGATTACTTAAGATTTCTATATCATGCCAAGCTAACCCTTGTAAACCTGTTCCCAAAGTCTTCAGAACTGCTTCTTTTGCAGCAAAACGAGCAGCGTAACTCTGAATACCTTTCCCAATTAAAACTTCTCGCTCTCGAGTTGTAAAAAGACGCTCCAACAATTTGGGTTGCCGTTTAAACGCCTGTACCACTCGTTCTATTTCAATGATATCAACCCCAGGATACATTTTGCATACTCCATCCAACTTATAAAATTGACCTTAACTTCTGTTGACCCTCTGCGGAGCCCGCAGCCAATAGGACATCTTCTCCACGGAGAACAAAACTAGCGTCCGGAGAAAACTGTTCGAAGCCGTCTCGAACCACTGCTACAATAGTCGTCCCTGTACGTTCTCGAATTTTTAATTCCCGCAAAGTCATGCCAACGGCCGAAGAAGTTTTTCCGATTTCAATTTCTCCGACATCTAACCAACGAGACATTAGTCGCTCAGTATAACCTAGGAATTTATTGAGATGGCTTTCAATTTTTATATCATTTTCACGTCTTTGATCCATTAGCTTTTTTAAATCTTCAACAAAGACTTGAATTTCCCCTTTTTGATCAAACGATTTAACAAACTTTTCTGCCATAGCCTTTGATGTAACGGTAATCCCAACTCCTTGGTTAACCATAACTACGCCAACATTTTGTAAGACTGCGATGGCCCTGCGAATAGTTTCTGGAGAGACATTATACCGCCCCGCTAACGTCGATCGGCCATGAATTTTTACTCCCTCATGATACTCTCCCATCATGATAGCATGCGCTATGTCAATGGCGATTTCCTGATATCGTGCCTTATCCATAGTTTCAACCCCTCACCTATTTTAAAATAGTCCGTCATAAACTCCGATGGTCTCTTCTCGTCATCTCCACACTTGCCATCCAGGGCATGTTTATCTCAAAGCATCCTTGAGTGAGCCATGGCCAGCCCATAAGTTTTGGCAGGGCCTTCGCTAACGCTTGATACCAGCCAAGTTTTCTTTATATTATAACATAGCCAAATCTTACTAGCATCATGCTCTTGACAGGTAACAACTCTTATGATAGTATAAGGTTGGCAGTAAATATAATTAAAATTGCTCAGCTGAATTTCCAAAAGGAAAACGGGGGAACCACATTATGGGGTGAATCGCCAAATGGCGTAGAGCAGTGTTAGCTCGAACCCGACAGCTAACCTCGTAAGCATTGAAACACGTTAGCGTGATATTTGCGTTTACTTTGGGAACCGCTCTTTTGATTGGTTCTCTTTTGTTTTCAATAACTGTATTGGAAATACTTTCTCCACTAATCAAAAACTAACAGAATATTGAGCAAAATTTACTTTGAAAATGGAGGGAAATATATGGCTGTCCAATTGCAAGAACGTTCAGATACCTTCCGCCAATACGCTCTAAAGCGCGCGGTTGAGCTTAAACAAATGGTTACTCCTTATATTAATAATTCTAAAACAATTCCAACGGGATTTTCACTTTCAGAATTCTACCAATCCCGTCGTACAGATATTCTAACCTATTTCGATGCAACCCTTGAAGACTGGGAGAATTGGCATTGGCAAATGACTCATAGAATCACCGATCCTCAGGTCCTGACTACATTACTCCCAGGATTAACGTCTGATCAATGTGCCGAAATTGAACGCGTAGGAAAAACGTTCCGTTGGGCTGTATCTCCTTATTATTTAAGTTTAATGAGTGATACAGATTCCTTTGACCCAATTCGGCTTCAAGGATTGCCCATACAAGCTGAACTTATCGAAGACTTTGGTGAGGAAGATCCTATGGGAGAAGAAATTACGTCTCCTGCTCCCAGCATCACTCGTCGGTATCCAGATCGCCTAATCATAAACGTCACCAATATGTGTGCTATGTACTGCCGACATTGCCAGCGTAGACGTAATATTGGGGAGACAGATACCCATTCCCCACGAACACAGCTTAAAGCTGCCCTTGATTATATTCGGGCTAATCCTGAGATTCGAGACGTCTTAGTAACCGGAGGAGATGCCTTGCTGCTCAGTGATCTAACCTTAGATTGGCTGCTCGGAGAACTTCACGCCATTCCTCATGTGGAAATTAAACGGCTTGGAACAAGAGCTCCTGTGACTCTACCGATGCGTATTACGGATGAATTATGTTCAATACTAGCTAAATATCCTCCCCTCTATATCAATACACAGTTTAACCACCCTAAGGAAGTTTCAGAAGATGCTAAAAAAGCGGCTGACAAACTTATTGCAGCCGGGGTAGTCTTGGGTAATCAAGCAGTATTGCTCAAAGGTATAAACCATCAACCAGAGGTTATGAAAAAGCTCAATCAAGAATTACTCAAGATTAGGGTTCGACCTTACTATATCTTTCATGCTAAGAACGTCAAAGGTACACGCCATTTTGTTCCTCGGATCCAAGACGGACTTGCCGTTATGGAACAGTTACGAGGGTATACTTCAGGCCTTGGAATTCCAACCTATATTATAAATGCCCCTAAGGGCGGAGGCAAGACACCTATTTTACCGCAGTACCTTATGTCCCTTGATGAAAACAAAGCAGTTTTACGTACTTGGGAAGGGAAAATTGTCCAGTACGAAACCCCATAATCACTATTTTATCTTTGAAAGGGGGAGTGCAACATGATGGAACGACTTAATAACGACCAAGTAGCACAACGGATTATAGATACAAATTCAAATATACAGCGTTACTTGAATTTAGCACCTAGCTTTAAGCTCGCGTCACCCCAACCTAAAACTACAAACACCTATTATAACAAATCCGTACCTCATAGTATGTTTCCAAGGCCTATCTTTAGGCCATAACCTTCTTCTTCTTCTCCTTCTCTTTCTCTTTAACGATCCTTCGGGGTCGTTATTTTTTTGACCTTTTTTCCTTGCCATGAATCCCGTCGTTCTAACTCGGCATCGACGGCATTGAGAACCTCCCATTTTTTCCGGCTCCATAGAGGTCCAATGAGATCTTCCGGAGGGCCATCTCCGGTCAAGCGATGAATCACCATTTCTGGCGGTAAAATTTCTAGAATATCCACGACAAGTGAGACATACTCTTCTTTTGTCATGAGTTTAAATGGCTCGTCTTGATAAATTGTCGCTAATGGAGTTCCCTTTAATACATGCAGCAAATGAATTTTAATCCCTTGTAACGACAGACTGGCAACTGCCTGAGCTGTTTTCAGCATTTCCGCTCTTGTTTCCCCTGGTAACCCAAGAATTATGTGAGCACAAACCTGTATTCCTCTGGACCGTAACTGTTCGAGTCCCTTAAGAAATTGGGAATAATCATGACCCCTTCTGATCCAGTCCATAGTTCGATCGTGACTACTCTGTAAACCCAGCTCTACCCATAAATAGGTCCGTCGATTCAGCTCCTCGAGGTAATCCAGCACATCCTCCGGTAAACAGTCCGGCCTTGTGGAGATGGATAATCCAATCACGTTTTCCTCCGCCAGCGCTTCTTCATAAACCTTACGTAACCTTTCTAGCGGTGCATAGGTATTGGTATACGCTTGAAAATACGCAATATACTTAGCATTGGGCCATTTGTTCTTCATCCGTTCCACGACTTCGTTAAATTGGTCATGAAGGGATAGCTTTTGATCTCCGGCAAAATCACCGGACCCCCGTTCACTACAATATACGCACCCGCTCCTACCCAACGTTCCGTCACGATTTGGGCATGTAAATCCAGCGTCCAAGGAAACTTTAAAGACTTTCTCCCTAAATCGGTTGCGCAAGTGTTCGTTAAAAGAATAATATCGCTTTTTTTGCATAGTTTCTATTCCATTCTTGTTTAATTCTCTGTCGTTCCCCCTAATTTAGAATATCAAAATTTGCTGCGGAAAGCTATTCCACCTGTCTCTGCCTTGATTTTATCTGCAAAAGCATAATGTATTCTAAAGTTAAAGAAATATGCAAGAATATAGGACTTTAACATTAAAAGTCCTATCCCAAAAGGAATTGGAAGGCTTTTGTAGAAAGCATTAAAGAATAATTGCGTATGTAATGTCACCAGAGAATCTAAAGTAAGAACAAGGGAGGGAAACTTTTTGGAATTAGGAGTTAAGAGTAGGGCTTGGCTCAAGGGTTTCCATGTATTGTTTGTATGTCTTTGGTTAGGGACAGGCTTATCCATGGTTTTAATTCTTACTATGAAGGCTCAACCAAATTCGGACCTTCACTTATACTCAGTGATATCATCGTTGAAGGTAATTGATGACTTTATTATTATTCCCAGTGCGATAGGTTGTCTGATTACAGGCCTACTGTTTTCCCTTTTTACAAAATGGGGGTTTACTAAATTTTATTGGATAATATTTAAGTGGATCATTATGATTTTACAGATAATTCTAGGTACCTTCTTTCTTGGTCCTTGGCTGAGTAACATGTTAGCACTCTCGAACGAGCTTGGTTTTAGGGCGAACGACAATTATCAATATATCTCAAACTATAACTTAAATTTGTATTTTGGAACGCTGCAGGCCGTACTAATTATCCTAGCCATCTTTGTGTCGATCCTAAAGCCTTGGGGGAAAAGAAGTAAATAGTCTTTATTATAGGAGGTGCCCAATGTTTAATTCGTTGCTGCAAAGATTGCCCCTTCCCCCTCGCATCCCCTTGATGGGCGGCCCGACGCCCCTTCAAAAAAGTCGCCTTGCTTGGAGTGATGACGCATTGTATTGGAAACGAGACGATTTAACGCCCTATGGCCTTGGAGGGAATAAACTACGCAAACTGGAGTTTCTCATGGCGGAAGCATTAGCGCAAAAAGCGGACCTTATTATCACATCGGGAGCCCCTCAGTCAAACCATGCTCGTCTCACCGCTGTTGTATCAGCAATGTTAAAGCTCCCCTCCTTGATTGTTATCCCTGGAGAGACGCCCTCAGAATGGGGTGGTAACCTTCTCCTGGATCGCTTAGCTGGTGCCGAAATCATGGCTTGTGGCGATGAGCCTCTTGATCAGGCTGTAGAACGCATTACTTCCGAAAAGAAATCACAGGGTTTCCATCCCTACACCATCCCGCTCGGAGGTTCTAATACACTTGGATCGTTAGGATACTTTCTAGCCTTTTTCGAACTTCTCAAACAAGCGGAAGAGCAAGGATGGGCTCCTGGTAATCTGGCCTGTGCAGTCGGTAGTGCCGGGACTCTAGCAGGCTTGGTCGCTGCGAATGCCCTTCTCCCCCAACCCCTTCGCTTACTTGGAATCAACGTAGTACAAAATTCGGATCAACTACGTAGTCAGGTTGAAAAACTTGCAACTGAGGTTTTGGATCTACTCCACGCCCCTTGCTCTCTGCCACCTTTTGAAATTACTACTAATTTTGTGGGACCAGGATACGGCTTACCTACTCCTGCATCTTCTGAGGTTATCATCGAATGCTTTCGAACGGACGGTATCCTTTTTGATCCTGTTTATACCTCCAAAGGGGTTGCTGCAGTCAAACACTTACTGCAAGGTAAAAACCAAGAATTCCCTGAGTCGATTGTCTTTTGGCATACTGGAGGTGGTCCAGCTATTTTTGATCCACATTACTATAAGGAACTTTTAGACTACACCTGATAGAGTTCGAGTTTTTCCCCGCTCGGACCACGAAAAAAGAAATTATACCTCCCTTCCCCTAGCGACATGGGCTCAGAAGACGTCAGGTTTACATGAAGTATTTTTAAGTGCTCGATAGCTTTATGGATATCCGATACTCTTAGGGCTAAGTGATTGATAACCCCATCCTCAAACTTGCGACCATCAATCACTTCCACCAATTCCACAACCGTACCGCCTAATTCTAGAAAGACCAATTCTACCTCTCCTGGTTTAATTCGATTTATAAACTTAAAACCCAGTACCTCTATGTAAAACCGAATAGCCTTTTCCATTTCCAAGGTCTTAATCCCGATATGTTCGACTCCCATAAAAAGGTTTTCCATGTTTGATCCTCCTTTATTTACAATACATAATTAATCTTAGTCGAACGAGTCCTTCCTTAATACTAATCATTAACTATCCCTAATCAAACTATTCTTGACTACTTTCTCTGAGGGCGAGCATAGCCCTCTAACTCCAACAACTTTTGCTTAATGTCTAATCCTCCGGCATACCCGATCAAACTGCCGCTTTTACCGATCACTCGATGGCAAGGAACCACGATGGCGATTGGATTTCGATTATTGGCCATACCCACCGCCCTAGACCCTTTTGGGTTTCCTACTCTCGCGGCAATTTCGCCGTAAGTACGTGTCTCTCCGTAAGGAATACGTAAAAGTTCTTCCCAAACTTTCAGCTGAAAAGGTGTTCCAACCTGATGTAGAGGGATCGCAAACTCCTTACGTCTCCCAGTAACATACTCTTGCAACTGACGAATAGTTTCACTATTTGGTTCACGCTTGCGCATTAAAAAGCTTTTTGGAAATTGGCGGGACATCCATCTCCGCATAGAATACTCTTCCTCAACAGACGGACCAAGCCCTAACCAGCACAACCCTACTGAAGTCGAGGCCATCGTTACTGCAATTTTTAGGTCTTTGATCATAGCTTTTTCTGTCCAAAAAGTATGGATTTGAGCTGTCCAGAGTTCCTGAACAGAATACTCTCTTAGTTCTCCGGCTTGATAGATTTCGACTACGCTGCCATCATTTATTAAACGTTGATCAAGCTCGCTGGGGACGTTCCATTTAAGCCCTTTTTCACGGAAAAGCTCCAGACCATTTTGAGGAATCCGCATCAGCGCATAGATTAAGGCGGCTAAACCCCGGGCTAACGGCTCCTCAGCCTCTAAGAAAGGCCTGATCCTCTCTTCGAGAGGATCGACTAAATCGGGCGCGTTCTGGGCTAGTTGTGCTAGTCCCCAGAGGGCACCATCCCTTAAGCTTTCATCGACTAACAACCCGGAAAGCATCCAATTAAAATGCCCGCAGGTATTTGGACAATGGGCTAAAAGGCTTCCTATAGCTTCAGATGCATTCCAAGCCGTTCCGCCGGATTCATCGTTGAGCATCCAAAAATACCGACGCACGAGCCAAACGGCGTAATCCTCATCTATCTGCTCCCTTATCTGGGCAAACACTCCCAAGGCCTCTACCGCTCGCCAGAATATAAGCCCATCTTTAACATAAATTCGTTTCATAAATTGTCGATAGACATTTTTATGTTCTTTTTCTTTAGCCCAAATATCTAGTTGCTTCCAATCCCGTTTTTCTAGAACCTGTTCTACATCCCTTTTCGCAGGCATTGGACCACCTCTCTCTGTCACTTAATCCTTAATCTTCTCCTAGACCTTCGGATTTGTTTTAATTTCTATTCCAGTTTAGTTCCTAGTTAAGAATAATCTTATCATAATTTAAGGTATAAGAAAACGTAGAGATCTATGAATTCTCCCGAATAATGGGACCTTCTAGAAAGTACAAAAAGCAAAGATCCCCGTTTCAAAACAGAGATCTTTCAGAGAAATAATGAACCTAAGATTAAGGGTTTTCCGTTGGCTTGCCCTTGGGTAGATTAATCTTTTCAATTTTTCGGAGCGCTCCCCGGGCCCGCTCTCTAACATTAAACGATTCCCCATAGTCCTCGGCAACTCTTGATAATTCTTTAACAGCTGCCACCGCTCCCATTTCTCCAAGTCCGTGAGCAGCCATTTCTCTCACCCCAACCACCGGATCTCGGAGCAATTGGATTAACGAAAAAACAGCGTCTTTATTCCCTATCTGTCCTAAGGCTTCACAGGCTTTAGCTCGGATTAAACTATCATTGTCCCCTATGCATTTCATAAGCAGCTCAAAGGCAAGGGGAAAATTAGCGAACACCTTTAGTAAGTATATGTCGACCCTTCGGCTTACCTTTTGATAGATATTGCTTAGAATTTTATACGCCTGTTCCTGATTTAATTCACATAAAGTCCAATCAATCAATCGAATTAAGACTGCCTCATTTTGACTAAGCAAAATTCCTTTAGCTGATTCAAAATCGCCAATTGAAACAGCCCTCTTTAACTGACCTCCAAGTTTTGGAAGTAAATAGCCAGCAATAGTTTTAGCACTTTTTTCACTAAGGGTTAATTTCCCTGCTTTATTCTTTTGAATATAATGGAGCGAAATTAATCCATCTATAACGCACGAAAATAAAGGTCCAGTAGCTTCGCCAAGGGCTGAAATTAAAGAGTTCTCATCCAGCTCCCCTTCATGAGTATGAATAATCTCAAGCAAGGTTACCAAATCTTGGACTTGCAAGGGCATTCCGAGATCCCAAATGACTTGTTCCAAGATTAAACGTTCTTTATATAAGGATTCTCCTGCAACCGCTGTTTGGAATTGGTAGAGAAAACTTAGTTGTTCAAATCCAAATTCTCTGAGTTCTGTGTTCTGTTGGCATTCTAAGAGGCTTGCCCTAGTATTAGCCGTAAATCCTTTAAGTTTTTTTAATCTTAAGACCAGCAAATCTAGATAATCTAAAGGGTAGCCGGTCCTTTCTGCAATATTTGGCAGGGATTCGTCACCGATCCAAAGGCGGAAAATCCGCCGCCAAGGTTCCTTAGGATCCGTTATTTGCGGGCGGTTGATAATTTTCTGGGCCGGTTTTAGTAAATCTTTGGCTAAATCAACGACCACTGCGGAAGGATTAGCAAACTGGTTTTTTAGCTTCCATTGAATAATCTCGGCAAACGTAGTATTGATTAGTAAGTCCGCATTGTTACTAAAACAATGGACGAGATCTGGAATAATGGTTTCATTGATGTATTTAAGAGCAAGAGGACTTCTAGGCCCTCCCCACTCCTCTAATAAAACAGCCGCTAGGCTTTCTGTTAAGCTGGTTAAATCACTTTTAGTCCAGCCCCAATTTATTAATTCCGCCACTGCTCATCACCTTCCCAGCTTCCATTCCCATTTGCCACCCTAATTCCAGCGCTTTAATGTTTCGTTCCTCGGTGCCTTTAGGAGCACGTTGTTGAACAGCCTGGATAACCTTTTCATAAGGAATTTTCCCACTTAATGAAGCCACAACTCCTAAAGCCACTACATTAGCGCTTTGTTCGGAACCAAACTGAGTGCGAGCAGTTTTAGTGATCGGCAAAGAATAAAAATTAATACTGCGCGGCTTAACTTCAGTGACCTGGGAATTATCGACGATTAGAATAGCCTCTTCATTAAGATGCAGTCCATACTTTTTATAGGCTTCTTGACTAAGAGTTAAGACAAAATCTGGTTTTTCAACTTTAGGGTAGTGAATCGTATCATTGCCAATAATAACCTCAGCTCGGCTGGCACCTCCCCTGGCCTCAGGACCATAGCTTTGACTCTGAGCGACATTTTGGTCGGCATTAATTCCTGCCTCGGCCAACATGATTGCTGCTAAAATCAGGCCTTGTCCACCCGTTCCAGTTAACAGAAATTCTTGCTTAGCCATTTTAGCTGCCCTCCCTCAATTTCTGTCTTAGTTTCTCGTATTCTTGCGTGTACTCTGGTGCCTGGGATTTAAAAATTTCGCCGATCTGGAATTCTTCTTCGCCAACACCTCTTTGTCCTGCTTTGAAGGCGTGCTCTTTTTGCCAGAGCAGCATATCCGCTGGGGTTTTAAATTTATTTCTGCGTCCGTAGGAAACCGGACACTGGGAAATAGCTTCCACGACTGAGAAACCCGAGTTATTGTAGGCATCTATTACTAATTTCGTTAGGAGTTGATTATGGTAAGCCGTAGCCCTAGCCCCATACGTAGCACCCGCTGCTTTAGCCAACTCCAGAACTTGAAAGGGTCTCTCTAGATTACCAAACGGTGAGGTAGTTCCCCGTTTGGCATGTGGGGTTAAGGGAGAAGTCTGACCACCAGTCATACCGTATATGCTATTATTTATTACTATGGCTGTTAAATCAATATTACGCCTGGCGGCATGAATTAAATGATTACCTCCAATAGCCGTTGAATCTCCATCTCCCATGATCACAAAGACATCTAACTCTGGGCGAGCCGCTTTAATTCCAGTGGCAAAAGGTAACGCTCTGCCATGGGTCGTATGAATGGTGTTAAAATCTAAATAGCCAGGCATACGAGAAGAACAGCCAATTCCAGAAACAAAGATCACTTTATTTTGGTCAAGTTGCAATGTTTTTATGGACCGGACGATCGCTACCATAATGGTTCCTATACCGCACCCTGGGCACCAGATATGTGGTAACGTCTCCGTTCGGAAATATTGAGCAATATCATTAAACATGTTGCATAACCTCCCGAATCCTATCCAGAACTTCCTTGGGAGTGATCAATTCTCCGTCAATACGGTTTAAGCGATTGACCGCTTTATAACCAAAAATCCGTTCAACTTCGCCAACTAATTGTCCATTGTTCATCTCCACAACTAAGTACTTCCGGTCGACATAGTTCTCCAGCTGTTGTTGAGGAAAGGGCCAAATTGTGATCGGTCGAAAGAGTCCAACCTTTAGCCCTTCGCCCCGGGCAATATAAACTGCCTCCAAGACTGAACGGGCGGTACAGCCGTATGCTACTATGATCAGTTCCGCATCGTCAAGCTGTATCTCTTCGATTAATTGAATCCGATCCAAATATGGATTTAGTTTCTGGGTTAAACGCTGCATAAACTTCTTCGTCACTTCCGGATTACCTGTTGGCAAACCCTTTTCAGTGTGAGTTAAGCCTGTTACATGATAGCGGTATCCGTCACCAAAGTTTGACATAGCGGGGATCATGCTCTCATTATTTTCATACGGAATATATTCACCCGGCGGTACAGTCGGCTTTTTTCTATTCACAATTGTTAATTCCTCAGGTAACAGTACCTTTTCTCTTAAATGTCCGATTACTTCATCCATCAGTAAAATTACAGGAATCCGAAACTCCTCAGCAAAATTAAAGGCTATAACAGCAATCTCATAACACTCTTGCACCGAGGATGGCGTTAAAGCTATGATGGGATGATCACCATGAGTACCCCACCTTGCTTGCATAACATCCCCTTGGGCAGGAGCTGTTGGTAGTCCAGTACTCGGTCCTCCTCTTTGTACGTTAACGACGACACAGGGAACCTCCGTAGCAATGGCATACCCCAAATTCTCCTGTTTAAGCGAAAATCCAGGCCCGCTCGTAGCTGTTAGACTTTTAAGCCCTGTCAAGGAGGCCCCGATAATCGCTGCCATGCTTCCAATTTCATCTTCCATTTGAATAAAGGTACCACCGACCAAGGGCAGTCTCTCAGCCATTATTTCAGCTATCTCTGTAGAAGGAGTAATCGGATAACCTGCGTAAAAAAGAACCCCGGCCGCTAAAGCTCCTTCGGCGACCGCTTCATTTCCTTGCATTAATCGAGCTTTACTCATCTTTAGTCACCTCAATATTGATGGAGAAGTCTGGGCAAAGCCGTTCACAAATCTTACAAGCAATGCACTGGTCCGGCTTAGCTACCACAACCCTCCCTAACTCGTCACTTTCCAGCGCTTTTTTAGGGCATAATGCTATACATATTCCACACTTCTTACACCAATCCTGATTGATTAAAACGGTAGTAGTCTGCAATGCTAGTACCAAAACCTATACATCTCCCTCAATTAACGCTTTTTTGACGAGATCACTGACTTCCCAGGGCAGCGAAGCTACATAGGCCCCTGCAGCCTTCAAGGCGGCAACTTTGCTGTCATAGGTGCCTTTACCACGTTCAATAATGGCTCCTGCATGACCCATTCTCTTACCAGGAGGAGCGCTTTTCCCTGCCAAAAAGGCGATTACTGGTTTACTCATCGTTTTGATGAAAACAGCAGCTTCTTCTTCGGCATTACCTCCGATTTCCCCTACCAAAACCACCGCTTTGGTTTCCTGATCCCCTTCGAATTGAGTTAAGACATCAATAAAGGATAAACCGACAACTCGGTCTCCTCCTAGCCCAACCACCGTGGACTGACCAAGCCCGGCATTGGTTAACTGAGATACAATTTCATAACTGAGAGTCCCACTCCGCGCTACGACTCCTACTGAACCAGGGATAAAAATACTATTAGGCATAATTCCGATCTTGGATTTGCTCGGTGAAATTAGACCAAAGGTGTTTGGACCAATGACTTGCACTTGTTTCAGGTCCGCAAACGCCATAATCTCCATAGCATCATGTAACGGAACATGCTCAGTAATAATCACAAGGGTTTTGATTCCGCCGTCGATTGCCTCGAAAGCACAATCCTTGACTTGTTTTGCAGGTACAAAAATTACGGAAGCCTCAGCTTTTTCAGTCAGCATAGCTTCTTCTACCGTGTCATAGATAGGCACACCGTGGACGACCTGACCTCCCTTGCCCGGGGATATTCCACCAATAACTTTGCTCCCGCTGTCTAGCATTTGAGATGTATGAAACTGCCCCTGTTTTCCGGTAATACCTTGAACTAAAATCTTGGTTGTCTCATTGATAATAATCGTCATATTCCTACGCCCCCTTCGCTTTAACAAAGGCGACTACTTTGGTCACAGCTTCGTCAATTTTTCGATAAGATTCCAGACCATGTTCACGTAGCAGGGCTATTCCCGTTTCTTCATTAGTACCCACCAAACGGATCACCATTGGAACTTGAATATCAATGGTTTCTTTAACATGAATGATTGCCTTAGCAACCTCATCGCAACGGGTGATTCCCCCGAAAATATTAATCAGGAGGGCTTTGGGCTGGGTAGAAAGTAAAATTTCCAAAGCACTTGCGGTCGCTTCCTTGCTAGAACCACCACCTGCATCCATGAAATTACGGGGACTCGAACCAAATTCGTTAATTAAATCAAGGGTAGCCATGGTGATACCTGCCCCATTAGCCATCACCCCAATCTCTCCATCCAGTTCAACATAGGAAATCCCTAATTCAGCCGCTTTTTTCTCTACGGCAGTTTTTTCTTCAACCAGTGGAACATCCTTACCAAACCGGAAAGCAGCGTCATCGTCCACTGTCATTTTGCCATCAGCGGCAAGAGCCTTAGAATCTGTAATGACTAAAGGGTTAATCTCGACCAGTTCAGCATCATACTTCCGGAAAATTCGATAAAGTTTTAATACAATATCGGAGACTTCTTTGGCGACCTGGCCTTTTAAGCCAAGCTGTCGAGTAATCTCTCTGGCCGCATAAGGTTGTAACCCAACGTTAATATCAATGAGACGTTTTACTATTAACTCTTCCGCTACTTGTTCAATCTCAACTCCCCCAGCCGCTGAGGCAATCAATAATGGCTTCCGCCGTGCTCCATCATACGTAATGGCTAGATAAAGTTCCTTTTCAATCGATATTTTTTGCTCAACGAGAATTACGTCCACTTTAAGTCCCTTAATGTCAGTGTTTAAGAGTTCTCGCGCCATTTCAGCAGCCTCTTGAGGGTCTGCAGCAAACTTGATCCCACCAGCCTTACCACGTCCCCCCGAAAGGACTTGGGACTTAATGGCAACCTCACCGAGTTGAGCGACAAATTCCCCGACCTCTTCGGCATGGGTAAACACTCGCCCCTTTGGAACTGGGATCCCATTATTCTTGAAAATTTCTTTGGCCATGTACTCATACAGTTTCACCTTGATGACTCCTTTCAAGATACCTTATTGCCTTAGTGAGCGAACGTTACTCCAACATTTATCAGTTTAACTATTATAAACATTCGAAATATTTGTTTCCTTGTAATTCTATGTCGTAAGAGAGAATACCTTCTCTAAACAAATATTTTGTATACATTATTCTCGGTCGAAGTGTGTAATGGGGGAGGTGTGGGTGTGTAACGGGGACGGTCCTTTTAACACAAATTTATTTGTGTTAAAAGGACCGTCCCCGTTACACACCCACACCCCGTTACAAACCTCACACTCTCTTATACTCTCTTCTTAATTCCACAAACAGGACAGTTCTGTAAAGCCAAGGGTACCTCCAACCCGCAGGCATCCATTAATTCCGCATTCACTAAGATTTCAGACGTCACTCCATCCGCTGCAATCTCCCCGTTTTTGATCACAATGGTCCTATCACACATTTCGTAAATCATATCTAAATCATGACTGGTGACGATTTTTGTGTGCTTAAAACTCCTAAGTAGTTCCATAACCCTTCGTCTAGATTTCGGATCAAGAGCCGCAGTGGGTTCATCCATCACCAAAATGTCTGGCTGCATGGAGAGGACCGAGGCAATTGCGGCAGCCCGCTTTTCTCCGCCGGATAACTTAAAAGGCGCACGATCTTTTAAATGAAGGATTCCAACCAGTTCCAAGGCCTGAAGGACACGCTTTTCAACGTCCTTTTCGTCAAGCTTGTAATTACGAGGCCCAAAGGCTACATCATCATAAACTGTGTTCATAAATAATTGGTCGTCCGGGTCCTGAAAAACCATACCTAACCTCTGACGAATCATCGGAAGTGTCTTTTTAGTAACATGGACATCCCCCACACATACTTCACCTTGGCTAGGAAAAAGAACCCCCATCATCAACATCAAGAGCGTTGATTTCCCTGCTCCGTTCGCTCCAATAATTCCCACGGACTCCCCATGGTGAATACAAAACGACATCCCTTTCACCGCTTTATGTTCATCTGGATAACTATAATGCAGATCTTTTACCTCTAGTTTATGATGACTCATCTTATCACTCCCGTAATCAATGAACCGATTAGCATCGGAATATTGTAAATCCTCGCCACTGTAAAAAATAATATCCACCCTACCAAATAAGCAAAATCATAAACTCTAATTTCTCTAAAGGCCCCTGTCTGATACTCCCCTGTAAATCCTCTTAAACACATCGCTTGGTAAATACGCTGTGCTCTGTCAAACGTTCGGAGTATGAGCTGTCCTGCTAATGACCCCCAGGCGCTGCGGTGGACACCCTTTTGTTCTGGAGCCCTTAGTGAATAGGCTCTTAAGGTCCGGGCCACCTCCTCCATCAACACGGAGATATAACGATAGGTTAAGAGCAGTTGGAGTACAAAAATACGTGGAATTCTCAGCATCCTCAAGGACCCTGCTAGTCGGTCCATTCCCGTAGTCGCAATCAGAAGCAAAGCAGCAGTTACAGTTAGCCCACTCTTGATCAAAATCGAAAGAAAGGTAACCCACCCTCTTGAAATTTCTCTTCCACCCAGCAAATAGACTTGGGAGTCAAAAAAGGGATTTAGTATACCAATTCCAATAATGAACGGTGAAACAAGTAATATCCTTAAAATAATCGGTTTTACTGGCAGTTCTGCCAACGTAAAGACCATCACCGGATATAAAAATAATGGTAGCAAACCGCCAATGTCATATTTCCCAAAGGACACAACCACCGTTAAATAGCTAACTGTGGTTAAAAGTTTTATAAGAGGATGAAGCTTGTGTATCACGGTTTCCTGCTGGGCTAGATCATCAAGTAGCCGCATATTATACAATGAATTCATGATGTTCGCCATATCAACAATCCCATCCGATTTTAGTATTAATTTAAGGCCTATCACCCAAACTAACCAATGATTTATCAAAACCCATCTCAGTTAGGAATATTGTTTAGGCACTACCTTAATTTTCTTCTCTTTAACGCGCTGATGCCTAAACCCATAAAGGCAGCCAAGGCAAGCGTCATTCCACCGCCAACTAATCCAGCAGTACTCGTTCCCCCACTTACCGCAGGCCATGCTTCTTTGACTTCTCCAGCACTTTGTTCGGTCCCATTTTCTGGGGCTTTAAAGGAATAATCCGGCATAAATGATGTCTTCGTCTGTAGGTCAGACAGCTGTTGATGCAGGCCATCTGGCGTCTCTAGCTCAGCGGTACCTGCAGTCTTTATCATCGCCCATTCCAAACCATCCGGATTGGAAGAGGTAAACCAGGATAACCCAACCCCTGTCATCATCGCAACTATGACCAGTCCTCCAACAACCTTCTTTATGGAGACATTACCAATCGCCACTCCTGAGGCAGCTGTTTCAATAATTTCTGGCCGAGAGTTCCAAATATAGGTCACAACTGCCGCAGTGACTAGGCCTTCTATTGCACCGATAGCCAAATGAATAGGCTGCATTAATAATAAAAATGTTTCAAAAGGCAACTCTGTCTTACCTGAAAAGAGCGTTTGTAGCACGACCCCGAAAGCACCCAACTGAAGGCCGATAATCGCCGTTAGAATGGAAACCCAAACTATCCGCTTAGTCGAATATCCCCTTTTCATAAGTCCTTTATAGATCAAGGGGTAGGCAATAAAACAGGTGAAAAACCCCATATTAAATACATTACTCCCTAAGGCCAGTAACCCTCCATCTGCAAAAAATAGAGCCTGTATTGTGAGAACGGACGCCATAGTAAGAAAGCCCGCATACGGACCAAGCAAAATAGCAAGAATTAAACCTCCTCCAATATGACCGCTCGAGCCTGTTCCTGGTATCGTGAAATTGATCATCTGGGATGCGAAGATAAATGCTCCCATCACTCCCATCAAAGGAATCTTCTTTTCATCCATCTCTGTTTGAATCTTTTTAATCGAGTAGGCTGCAACACCTGCCGTTGCTACCCACATGGCTCCCCCCACTAACGGTGAGATCAAGGCATCTGCCATATGCATAAGTATTACCTCCCCATAATATCTTATGATTTTCTTTGGTTTCCTCTTGATTCATAGAATTCCTAACTTACCAATCTCGTCGTGTAATAGTTGTCTATTTCTACAAACTCTCTATCTTTAGCGACTAGGGTATCACCCCTCAAAATACAATTCCCTCTGTCGCACTCGCCCCCGTTTGCCGGAAAATTGATCTAGTGTTCGTTTTTGATTCCAGTAAGATATTTTTATGAGTTTTATTATATGTCTCCCTTCCTCTTAGATAAAACAAAAAAACCACAAAGCTGACTCTATTGAGTCGAACCTCCATGGTTTTTGCAATCACCTTCATGGTCTTGCTCTACATTATTTTTTCCTACATTCTACAAGCATTCATCGTTTTCCTGCAAAGTGAAAATATTTATTTAACTAAATACGGACAAGAAGTCTCCAAACCGCTAAGTTTCCTTGATCACGTTAGAGTTCCTAGCCGGGGATAAATTATTAACACTAAAAAGACTAATCCACTCTTATATCTTCTCTCAAATAAAACAATTTTTGTAATTGCGAGAAGGAATAATCATTTTTATGTAGAATACAAACTATTAGAATTGCAAATCAAAAAACTAAGACCATGGAGGTCTTGACTAGACAACAGTCTGGTTATTTCTCCAGGGTTTTTTTATTGTAGAAGGGAGGTTAAAGGCATAATACTCTTAATCAGATAATCCTTAAACGTGCTATGTGACTTCGACGCTCCAAAACTCCTTAATATCTCTTGCCAAGGGTGGTCGTAATCTGACCCTTACGCTAGTCCTTGGATCTTAACTAAAAGAATACTTGGCTAGCGTCAATCTTTTTAGGCGATGGCCAAGTATTGATGAGTGTCTCGAACATCCATGAATAAGGATGTTCGAGGTTAGTAGCACCGCCTGAATTAAAAAGTATACAAAACTTAATCCTGAGCTTGTCCACTAATGAGGTGGATTCTGATTAAAGCTCTTTACAATATACAAATAAAGAAAGGACGATCATAATGTGTGAATCAAATGTCTATCTCAATGATGGGAAAAGCGAAAAAATGATTATGGAGTCAGTAGATACTATCGAACCCTATGAAAATGGTCTTAAACTCAGTGATATTTTCGGCAAACAGCTATTCATTCAAGCTAGAATCAAAGACATGACCCTTCTTAATCACCGTATTATCTTAGAGAAGTTATCTTGAGAGAAACTCCAGAATAGTCTTTTTAAATGAAAGGAGCCCATTATATGTGTCGAGAAAAAAACCTTTGGGAAAAATGTGTAGAATTTCATGGGCATGAATGCCCTGGACTGGCGATCGGCTATAAAGTCTGTGAGGCAGCGATTAAAAAAATGGGCCTGCGCTTTTCTGCAGATGAAGAAATTGTATGTGTCACGGAAAATGATGCCTGTGGAGTAGATGCCGTACAGGTCATCACAGGCTGTACCTTTGGGAAGGGTAACCTCTTATATAAAAGCACAGGCAAAATGGCGTTCAGCTTTTATAACCGCTCCAATGGCGAAAGTCTGCGCATCATATTAAAACCACTTAAGGAAGAAATGGACCGCACCCAACGCCAAGAATTTATACTAACCTCACCCGTCGATGAACTCTTTAGTTTCTCAACGCCAACGTTTGAGCTGCCGGAAAAGGCTAAGATATTTACCACTGTAGAATGTGAGTTATGTGGGGAAGGCGCGCCTGAACATAAGATTCGATTCAATGACGGAAAAAAAGTATGTCTTGATTGTTTCAAGGACTACTCAAGAGGGTGCTAAGAAAGCATGGATATAGAGTATTTTGCCCGACTATGGAGTGAGAGAACGGTTTCCCGAACCCCTAGTAAGTCGTTTTGGGATAATAGGGCGGCTGAATTTAACAAGCCAGTGTCTCAACACGGTCCTGATGAGCGCACCCGCAAAATAGTTGGCTTTTTGTCACAGAATAACCTTCTCATCCAGGATAGAAGCGTCCTAGATATAGGCTGCGGTCCAGGACGATTCGCTGTTGAATTCGCTAAGAGAGCTATGGATGTTACCGGCCTCGACATATCAGACAAAATGTTAGACTATCAGAGATCTCTACAGATGGACTTGTCAAAGAGAACGTCCAGACCAAAACCGCCTGGATTTATTGGAAGGCTTAAACTAGAAGGGACCTTCCTTCCAGTTAAAGCTTAAACATCGAGACCCTCGGTTATATGAAGAACCACTACTTTAGCATAAATAAAGTAGTGGTTTTTAAAGCATAATGGGGCAATGAACTACAATCCTCGCATTTATTGCACACAAAATAGAGAGCTTATGAGCCAACATGTAGATTTCACCAAACACCTATATTTTAACTTTACATTTAGTGTAAAATGTTATTATTCCCACACAAAATTGTTGAGCTGCATACGACGAGAAAGGAGAACGCCATGACAGAGAGCAAAGGCATGGTAATCAGGCCGGAACAAGCTTCCGATTACAGAACTGTCGAAGAGCTAACACGGGAGGCTTTTTGGAATGTCAATGTACCCGGCTGCAACGAGCATTTTCTAGCTCATAGACTGCGCAGTCACGCAGATTTCATCCCGGAGCTTGATTTTGTGGCTGTATTCGGTGATAAGATCGCCGGTAACATCATGTACACCAAGGCCAAGATTGTTTCAGCAGACGGCATTGAACACCTCGTTCTCACCTTTGGCCCCTTAAGCGTCCTACCGGAACTGCAAAAACAAGGGATTGGTTCGGCACTTATCCGTCATTCCTTCAGCCAAGCACAGAGACACGGATATGAAGCAGTTCTGATTTATGGCGATCCTAAATACTATTACCGCTTTGGTTTTCGCCCTGCTGAAATGTTTGGAGTCACCACGGGCGAGGGGCAATATCATCCCGCCCTCCAGGCTATGGAACTAAAAGAAGGTGCATTAACAGGGATAAGCGGCCGCTTTTTAGAAAGTTCGGCCTATCATCTGGACGAGAACCAAGCGGCGGCTTTCGACGTCACGTTCCCTCCGAAGGAAAAATTCATCACTGAGAGCCAGCGCAGATTTGCCAGGCTCGCCGGCCTTCCTGTCCCGGAATGATTGTTATAGGCAAAGGCGCAGTCCGCCTCAACCCGGGCAAGCGCTCCAAGCTCTTCTACCCCCTTCTGAATAAAGAGGATGCTGCATCCTATGAGACCGAGAGCTTTCTCTCAGCAAGTTGTACAGGTCTACGAGGCAGCTCGGGGCTCAGGGTGGCTTCTATGGTGGACAGAAGGCTCTGACAAGGATGATATCGATGAGCTTTACGCAATTTTATGAGGCGGAGAAAGAGGACGACAAATAATTGAATATATCATTACCTCGTCTGTAGTAATCGTGATTTTTTCTTGTTGTCAACAACCCCGTCCCCCTGTCATTCCCTGTCATTTGATCCATAGTATTAAACCAATCTCAAATAACATTCTTTATGCCATAAATATTGACAGACTGTTTCTTAATCAATACAATAAGTATTATAATAATTAATAAATAGTAACAAATTCAACTATCGTCTTCCCTACTACGCTTAAAAACTAACTAATGGTAATCACATGATAACTTAAAGAACATAATAGGAGGTAAGTATTATGCCTGATTTTGGTAATCCGTTTTCTGGACTTGCAAAGGACCGTAAATTGACTGATCAAGAATTAATTAGAGCCATTCGATTTATGATTTCCGCTGAATATGAAGCAATTCAATTGTATATGCAATTAGCCGAATCAACGGACAATAAATTAGCCATTGAAGTATTAAAGGATATCGCCGATGAAGAAAAGGTCCATGCCGGAGAGTTCTTAAGACTATTAAAAGAATTAGCTCCTGATGAAGAAAAATTCTACATGGAAGGTGCTCAGGAAGTTGAAGAGGAAATTGGGGCCTTAAGAAATAATAATTAAATCTTTAAGGAAAATTCCTAGAGATAAACTAGACTTATAAGCTTAACAAAAAAAGGGTAGCGTTTGCTGCCCTTTTTTAATATCGTTTTCAAAACTCTTATCTTACCCCAGTCTTAATTTCATAATAAAGGTAAGTGCAAAAAAACCTGATGCAATTAGCACAATTGTTGCCCCGGTAGCTGTTCCCCAAAAGTAGGATAAAATTAAACCCGATAATCCTGAAATCAGAGCAATCAAAACTGAGTAAATATGATATTGCCTTATATTTCTAGCTATATTTCGAGAAGATGCTGCTGGTATGATTAATAGTGAACTAATAATCAAAATCCCTACCCATTGTATCGATATCGTCACGATAACCGCCATCATTATAGTAAATATGTATTCATACAATTTAACCCTAATCCCTCTGCTCCTTGCCAACGACGGATTCATACTCGATAGAAGCAGCTTATTAAAAATTACAATCCATAATGAGATAACCAGTACAAAAACTAGTCCAAGTGTCAGTAAATCTGACGGACTAATGCTTAACAAATCCCCAATTAGATACCCTGAATATTTATTAAACCCGCCATTACGGGACAGTATAACTATACCTAAAGCAACTGCCGTCGAAGAAAAGACTCCGATGATCGTATCCGTCGAAGCCGTGTTGGCTTCTTTGACAACTAGAATGGCGATAGTAATTAAGACTGAGAAGAAAAGTATAGACCATATTGGATTTTCAAACCCCAATATAACCCCAATGGCTATCCCTGTTAGGGCAGAGTGCCCTAATGAATCCGAAAAGAAAGCCATTTTGTTATTAACAATCATGGTACCCAGCAAACCAAAAATGGGGGTTACCAGTAAAACACCTAAAAGAGCATTCTTCATAAATCCATACTGCATCCATTCGAACGGGAGTAATATGTCCACTAAGCTATACCATAAATGCATTATCCACCCTATCCCTCTCATCCTTTTCGAAACGATTAGACCAATCTAATCCAAAGGTTTGAATGACTTTGGCATTACTGAAAACCTCTTGGGGAGTCCCACAGCATTCAATAGTCTTCTTATTAACAAAAGCTACACGATCTGCATACTCTGCTACCAAATTAAGATCATGGGAGACTAAGATAATCGACAAATCGTAGTTCTTCCGAAGAATGGAAACCGTTTCATAGAACAACTCTAACCCTTTTTGGTCAATACCAGATACGGGTTCATCTAGTAGCAAAAGATGAGGAATTGGATCAAGGGCAAGTGCTAATAATACTCTTTGTAACTCACCACCAGATAAGTCACCTAATCGTTTATTAATCAAGTGTTCTCCCTGAGTACGTGCTAAGCTTTCTCTGACACGCTCACGTATCTTTTTAGGGTAGGTAAACCAAATAGGGATATTCGTATGGGCTGCTGCAAATAAATCAAGGACACTAGTAGGAGAGCTAGCGTCTAAATCAAGCTTTTGAGGAACATAACCCATAGACGGTCTCGTCGTCCCTTTATTCTTAGCGTCCAGAAATTGCAGTTCCCCAGTATGAGGGATCTCCCCTAGAATAGCCTTTAGAAGTGTGCTTTTCCCCGAACCGTTCGGTCCGATAATAGCAGTCAAATCTCCACAGTGAATGTGGAGATTGACATCTTTTAAGATTTCCATACCGCTACGTTTAACCCCAAAATGATTGATTTTAGTGCAACATAAATTACATTCACAGATTTTAAATTCGGAATTGGCACATTTAGAATGTTTCATTTGAGAGCCTCTTGTAAGGTTATGAGATTGCTTTCCATAAGCTTAATATAGGCATCTGCCTCCATAGGTCCCGTTACGATTGGATCCAGCGTATAAACCTTAGCACCCGTCTCTTTAGCTATGCTGTCAGCAGCCTTAACAGGATATTGTGGTTCTGCAAATAAAGCTTTAATTTTAAGACTCTTAACCTGTCCTATTGTTTCGCTCAACTCTTGGGCACTGGGTGCGGAACCCGGCTCACGCTCGATAACTCCTACAATAGTTAAATCAAATTCTTTCGCGAAATATGGAAATGCCTCATGGAACGTAACGATATTACGTTGTTGTATACCATCTAACGTTTGATGCATTTTAGTTCTCAGTACTTGAAGTTTTTCAATGTAGGCTTGTGTATTTTCCTGATACTTTGCAGCATTATAGGGATCCAAGGAAGCAAGCTGATCTCCTATTGTTTTTACTTGAGTAATAGCATCCGTAATACTCAACCAAACATGAGGATTATCTCCTTCATCCCCATCTCCTTCGATTAAGGATATCCCCTGACTAGATTCAATGATTTTTAGATCTGGCATCTGACCCGTAACCTTATCCATAAACGATTCCATTCCAGCTCCATTGGTAATCAGGATTTGCGCCCCTTCTAAATTTCTCATATCATCAGGCGTAACTGCATAGTCATGTAAGCACCCCGTCATAGGCTTAGTTAAACTTACCACGTTAACATTAGGGATGTCCTTTGCAACATTTAAGGTAAAGATATACATAGGATAAAATGAAGTGGCTATCGTTAAAGACCTTTCATTCTTTATATTTGTGGTTTGACCTACAGTAGCCTTAGACTCTTTATTTGCGCCACACCCACTTAATGCCAATATCAATAAACTTAATACTACCAGCCATAGAAACTTCGGCTTTTTTAAGTCCATAAAACTACCCCTTTTCTATTTGCAACTGCCTTGCATTTGCATCTTCTAATTAAAATTATACTCTATTATTGACAATTGTAAACCATTATTTAACTTCTTAATCGTTTAAATTATACGAATTACTGAGTAGCACTACAAATAAATCTGCCTCTTGGATATTAATACAAGCAAAATATTGCTAAAATATTAAAAAGGATTAAAATAAACATAATAAAGCAATTGATTAAGGAATGATCTTGTTGGATGAAAAAAATTCAAAGTATAAAGAATTATTGAATCGAGAGGGTATTAAAAGTACTCGGCACAGAAATGCTATCCTAAAACTCCTCGAAGACTCTGAATCCCCGCTTACGGCTGAACAACTATTTATTACCTTACGCGATAAGACTACCGCAATAGACCTATCCACGGTTTACAGGACACTTGATACCTTCGTTTCAAAAAGCTTAGTTATTAAGTCTAATCGGTTAGATGATGGTAAAGCTCTTTATGAACTCAATCATCATGAGCATAAACACCATCTTTTATGTGTCGGGTGCCACAAGTTGATTTCACTTGAAGAGTGTCCTATGGGAGAACTTCAGCAGACTTTAAAGAAGAAGATCGATTTTGACGTTACTGGACACAAACTAGAGATTTACGGTTATTGTCATAATTGTAAAAGACTATAATTTTAATCCTTATGTAAGATTATCTATTTTCTGCAGGTAATTTTGGTAAGCTGTCGAACTAACAAGAGCGTATGAGATTTGGATACTGCAGAATAGACGGTGGAGGTTTGACCTATTTAACTAGGGCAACTATGGTCTTTTTAAGTATTTACAAGAAGGAGAAAATACGATGTGTGAAGCTAATGCTTATGTTAAAGAGGGAGACAATGAAGTCTTGTTTATGGAAGCGGTGGATATCATTGAACCCTATGAAAATGGCCTTAAACTCGTAGATATCTTTGGAATGCAAAAATTTATCAGGCTAAAATTAAGGACATG
>JADQBO010000178.1 GCA_016278585.1 Desulfosporosinus sp. | reverse complement strand
AACTTTTAGATTAAAGTCTATTTTTTGAGTAACCTCAGATTTGTCTTGGTCCATTGAATATTCAGTGGCCTTTAAGTATAATCTTACTTTAGCAATCTCAACTGCATCTTCCATAATATCAACACCATATAAGTTGTTTTCAATTATTTCTCTAAGAATCGTATACTTACCATGAATTTTATCAATATTATCAGTAAGGGCAAGGTTTAATTTCAGAAGAACTTCACTTGCATCGACAAGAAAAGCACCTGTTCCGGCAGTTGGATCAAGTATCTTAAGGTTACTTAAAAGATTAAGGTATTTTTTCTTAGTATCCCTATCCAATGTTTTAAATGTTATAACCATTAAATTCAAAATATCTATATTATTCTCTAATAAAAACTTAATAAAACCCTTTTTATCTTTATTAAACTTTAAGTTATCGTTAACTATAGGCATATTTTTAAGGCTCGAATTATAGACCATCATTAAGGATTTCAGTAGTTCGTCATCATTGCTTAACTTATTATAAAAGGCTAGACAAATACTGTTTTTAATAATGTATAGAATGGTATCTCTACTAGTATAGTACGCACCATTTTCTTTTTGATTGATATATTTTTCAAAGACATAGCCAAGTACATCAGGATTTATGGCATCTATACTATTCGTAGATAAAGACCAGGAATATTTGGCAAATGTATCTATAATCTTACTTAACAAATGATTAGGGATTAAATCTTGTTTTTCATCCAATTCAGTGTCATTTCTTCTTAATTCAATCGATTCAATGTCAAATCTATTTGAAATAAACTTTAGAATTATAAGTCTATCCAGTATTCTAGATGTATAATAGTCACTATTTGTTTGATTTTCTTCTTCGAGAGTTCTTTTTACCTCTTCCCTGAGCTTTTTATAATCTTTATAGAAAGCATTAATAAGCTTATAATTCATATGTTTATTTTCCTTCCAAGTTTCCCTTAAATACTATTCAGTGTAAGCATATCGAGCAATAAAAATATCCGGCTATAAAAATTTGTTTCCACGAACGTCAATGATCTCCATTCTCCTAGACACCCCTATATCGTAATCATTATTCTACATCTATGATACCACAAGGGGTAGCCAAAACTTTGAAACAAGTAATGCGCGGCAACAAAAGAGCTGCCTCGCATTACTTGTTTTTTATGCACAGTGACGATTAATTTACAATATTTAGGCTATAAAGTAATATTAATTCTTCTGCCTCACCAAAAGCTATACGATTTATTTTATAATACATCAATCAGCAGAGCAATACTTAACAATAGCACTAAGCCAGTATTCATTACTTCTTTCGTCCCTAACATCAGCGGTTTTATATAATTGAACAATTGTCAGCATTGGTATAGCAGCAACTAATTCGCAGAAAGAACCCTCATCATAGCCATTAAATAACCGACCGTCCTTCTTATAAACCTTGTCGCCATATTTGAACGACATAAAAAGCACACCATTCTCACAAAGCATATTGGCTAACCTTTGAAGAATTCCCATGATTGATCCTCTGTCAACATGCAAGAGGGATGCAGAAGACCATATACCATTAAACCTAACGTCGAACTTCACATCTTCGAATTTAGCCTGACGAACAGACAATCCCGTTAGTTTCGAGCTCAATTTGACCATTTCGGTCGACGCATCAAAGGCGTGAACCTTGTATCCTTGACTGAGAAAATATTGACTGTCCCTTCCTGAGCCACAACCCGCATCAAGAATACGACTTTGTGGGAGAAGATATTTCTCAAATCGCTTATAGTGTTCGCTCATGTTCACATTAATGGTATTATTATAAAATTCATGGGCGTTCTTATTATAGAAATCGACCGTCGAATTTATCATTTTAACACAAGCTTTCTCTTCATGTTTCGCTAATCTGCTTTATCCAAACGGGTGGTTTCCATCTCAATTCCAAACATATCACCAATATCCGTATCCTCAATAATTCTTTGGCTTTTTGCTTTAGATTTTCTAAGGTGTGTTTCCGCTTTTTGACTGATAGTTTCAGAAATAAGATCATCTACCACCACATTGCGCAATACGAAAAACAATGTGGGATCATCGTCAAGGCGGGCTCCTACCCCATAAAGAACTGCCGCCACGTGTTTGCACATGTTAGCCCCGTCAGGGCAGCTGCATTGAAACCTAATTTCCTTAGTGGTCGGAAACAAGCCTTTCCCCTTTGCGGTAAAAACTTCAGCAAGTGTCTTAGGAAACTTACCCACAATAAGTTCCTGAAGTGAGTCAATCTTCCCTACACAATTCGTCTTGATTACTTGCCAAATAGGGTCGGACAGCGGCAGAATGCTAACCGTCACTTGATACGGCTTAGAAACACTCCCCTGAACAAGGGCTTTGATTTCTCCTTTTATAATTTTGAGATCCAGTACCGCTCCATGACGAACGTAACTCCGTCCTCGCCCGATTCGGTTTGCAAAGTCTGAATAGCTCTCTAGATTATCATTTCAGGACTTACCCCACCAAG
>JADQBO010000182.1 GCA_016278585.1 Desulfosporosinus sp. | reverse complement strand
TGCTGCTATCGGCAAGGTAAACGGTCCGAAAATCATCCAAACTATCTTATATTTATATACATGGATCTGGAGGGGCACGCCATTGCTTCTTCAGCTGTTCTTTGTTTTCTATGGCTTGCCTTTAATTGGTATTAGGCTTTCCCCATTCACCGCGGCAACCATTACCTATGCCTTAAACTCTGGGGCATATTTGACAGAAATTTTCCGGGGAGGAATTGAATCTATAGAGAAGGGTCAATATGAAGCTGGCAAGGCTTTAGGGATGAGTTATGCACAGACGATGCGCCGGATCATTATACCCCAAACAGTGCGGAGGGTTTTACCGCCGACTTGTAGTGAAGCGGTTAACTTGGTGAAGGAAACTGCTCTATTAGCCGTAATTGGTATGGCAGATTTATTACGCATTTCAACCCAGATTTTCACGAGAGATTTTAATATTACTCCATTTATTGTGGCCTTTGTTCTGTATTTAATGATCTCTTCTGTTCTTGTGAAACTATTTGGTAAATTAGAGAAGAAGTATTCGATTTATGAATAGGAGAGTGAATGATCAATGACGGTGATACGTATGAGTAATATTCATAAGTATTTCGGAAATCTACATGTTTTAAATGGGGTATCCTTAGAGGTCAACAAAGGGGAAATCATTACTGTTATTGGTCCCAGCGGATCCGGAAAAAGCACTTTGCTCCGTTGCATGAATCAATTAGAAAAGATTGACACAGGCATTCTGGAAATAGATGGTGTAGTGGTAGAAGCGGCTGGGGATGAAGGCGTAAAGAGAACTGCTAATCCTCAAGACGTAAAAACTGCCTATCGAAAAATGGGTATGGTGTTTCAAAGCTTTAATCTGTTTCCTCATATGACAGCTTTGGGTAATGTAATAGAAGCCCCCATGCTCGTTAATAATATGACTAGAGCCGCTGCCGTACAAATTGCGGAGAAACAATTGGATAAGGTAGGGTTACTGGATAAAAAAGATGCCTTTCCCTCAAAATTATCCGGAGGGCAAAAACAACGGGTGGCTATTGCACGTGCTCTGGCCATGAACCCTGATATTATGCTTTTTGATGAACCAACCTCTGCTTTAGACCCCGAGTTGATTGGAGAAGTGCTGAATGTTATTAAAAAACTTGCCCAGGAGCATATGACCATGTTAATTGTGACCCATGAAATGGGGTTTGCCAAGGAAATATCCGATCGAGTGATTTTTATGGATGAAGGAAAAATCTTGGAAGATAGTAGCCCAAAAGAGTTTTTTGAAAACCCTAGACATCCGAGAATTAAGACGTTTTTGGAGAAGATGCTGTAATGTTTTGAGTGAACAAAGTTTGTAGTGAAGTAATTTTGAAACACTTTGTTCAATGAACTATAAACTATTAAATATTTAAAAGGCAAAAAGTTTAAGTATCAACGAGATTTACCTAAGCATCTGTTACCAGGTGCTTTTTTTGTACCTAGCAATTATGGCAAGAGGGCAACTAGATTTTTACCCAAGCTTATGAGAGTAGTTACTACTAAATTACTTAAGCAGCTTTGGGGAAAATAACATAATTCTATTAAATATGATATTATTATGGTTGTTCTAAAATTAGTATAGGAAGTGATTTTTTGTCCAACCAAAATGTTCATCGAATAGAAATAGACGGCAAGCAGATAATCTTAATTGGGACAGCTCATGTATCTAAAAAAAGTGCTGATGAGGTTAAACAGTTAATCGACGAAGAAAGACCTGATACAGTTTGTGTAGAGTTATGTGAATCTCGTTATCAAGCAATTATAGATGCTGAACGATGGAAAAATACTGATATTATCAAAATTATTAAAGAGGGTAAATCCCTGATCCTATTGATTAACTTAATCATGTCTTCTTACCAGAAAAAGTTGGCTCGGCAGTTTGGGATTAAACCAGGACAAGAGATGATCCAAGCCATCGAATCAGCGAATGAGTATGGGGCGACAATCTGCTTAGCTGATCGGGATATACAGACTACTATGCGACGACTGTGGCGTGGTTTAGGGTTTTGGGGAAAACTTAAATTATTTTATCAGCTTATCTTAAGTTTAGTTATGGACGAAGAAATTAATGAAGAAGAACTAGAAAAAATGAAGAGCGAGGATATGTTGACATCCGTCTTAAATGAATTGTCCCAGTCTTTCCCTCTATTAAAGACTATTATTGTTGATGAAAGGGACAAGTACCTTGCTCAGAAAATAAAAGAAACCTCAGGAGATAAGGTTGTAGCGGTTCTAGGAGCAGCACATATTCCGGGAATTAAAAAGGAACTAGGGAACGACAACGATTTAGACGAACTGTCTAAGATTCGTCCTACCTCTAAGGTGACGAAAATAATCGGCTGGAGTATTCCGCTTATTATTTTGGCCATTATTATTTCAACTCTTTCGGTTGATAAGGCTTCGGGAATTGATCAGATTCTAAGTTGGATTCTTTGGAATGGTTCCTTATCTGCTATAGGAGCGTTAATTGCATTCGGGCACCCCCTTTCTATTC
>JADQBO010000330.1 GCA_016278585.1 Desulfosporosinus sp. | reverse complement strand
CGTTTTCCCTCTCTCACGTTATATGTTATTCCTTTTCAGTCGGTAGAAACTTTCCTTGCCCATTGCGTTCAATCACCTCTATCAATTGAGCCTGTTCCTGATTAAGGATCACATAAATAGCCTCATTATCCATCTCTAATTCTATTTGTACGCCTTCTTTTTCAGCCTGTGCTCTAACACTTTGAGCCATCTCTGTAAAATTCCCAAGTACAATTCCTTCTTGTAACGCAAACTGAATTTGCCCAAATAATTTATCAAGAGAATCATTTCTTTGGTCAATGAATCGAATTGGTACATTATCTGCTAATTTCTTAAGTGCTTGGCTAGCTTGACGGAGATTGGTTAACTGATCAGTCACCACAACCATCTCTTTCAGACTATTTTTACTAACAACTTTAGAGGATACAACACCTGGAATTTCCTGACTTTTACTTAAGATAGAAACATCCACCCACTGTTTCTGATAAATTATCTTGCCCCCTAATAAAACTCCAAATATCAGAAACCCAACCAGGCTGATCAACAGTATTCGTCGATTTATCATTATATCTCCCTCCATTTGCTACACTTCATGCTATATCGACATTATAGCACGTAGTATATCACACAGAAAAAATATTTTATATCCAAATATGGTACTGCAAGGAAATTTATCTTTAAACGCAACAAATGGGTGGGTGCCAATCTATAAGAAGGCACCCACCCATTTGTTAAATCTTTATTAACCAATTTGAAAAGTAATATTAAATTTTACCCAAAAGTTAAAGTTCTCGGGGCACAATTATATGCAATTTAAATAAATAAGAATACTTATTTGCGTAACAATTTCCGTGATTTAAGCAAATAATCAAGGCCAGAAATAACTGTGAAAAACAGGGCTATATATAAGAGAGGTTGACCAATGTGTATACCAATCAGAGAAAGAGGCCAATCATGCAGTAATATGGCAGAAATTGCAATCACTTGAGTGGTAGTTTTGATTTTGCCAAGTTTACTAGCACTAATGACCACCCTATCTACTGCCGCAATAGCTCTTAGTCCTGTCACCGCAAATTCCCTAGCCAAGATAATCCAAGCAATCCAAGCAGTCACCTCTCCAAGCTGAACTAAAGAGATGAGAGCAGCGGAAACTAAAAGCTTATCAGCCAATGGATCCATAAATTTGCCCAAGTTCGTAACCTGATTTCGCTTGCGCGCAATATAACCATCTAAACCATCTGTAGCAGCTGCCAAGATAAAGATTACAGCCGCTACCATATCTTGATGGGGGAACAGAGTATAACCTTTGGGGACTTTTAAAAGTAAAAAAGTCATAAATACTGGTATCAAAATAATTCGGGCCATCGTTAAACGATTGGGTAAATTCACGAGACAACCACTCCCATTAAATCGTAGTTATCCGCCTCAAGGATGCGAACTTTGATCATATCTCCTACATGAAGTGAGGTAGGAATATCGGGAATATAGACCTGCCCGTCAATTTCGGGAGCATCTCCTTCCGTTCTACCCATCCACCGGCCATCCGGAAGTTTTATCTCAAGCAACACCGTCACAACCCGATTAACCCAACGCTGTTGCCTTTGTAGAGATATGTTTTGTTGAATTTGCATAATTTGATCTCTGCGTTGTTCGCGAACGTCAGGTTGTACTTGATCCTCTCTCTGACCAGCAGGTGTATTCTCCTCCTGTGAATAGGCAAATACTCCAAGCCGATCAAATTGGACGCGTTGAACAAAATCGACCATCGTTTGAAATTCCTGCTCAGTTTCTCCCGGGAAACCGGTGATCAGCGTCGTTCGAAGGGATATATCCGGGATAGCTGCACGTAACTTTCCGATTAACGTTTCAGCTTGCTCAATGGTTCCGCGTCGATTCATATCCTTCAGTATCTTATTATCTGCATGTTGCAAAGGTAAGTCAACATACTTGCAAACTTTAGGTTCCTTCTGCATAGTTTCTATTAATTCATCCGTAAAACGCTCAGGATAGCAATACATTAATCGAATCCATTCAACTCCCTCAATACGAGCCAGCTTACGAATTAATTGAGGAAGGCGAAGTTCTCCATAAAGATCCTGTCCGTACCGCGTAGTATCTTGACCCATAACGAGGATTTCCTTAACCCCTTGAGCAGCCATCTCCTGTACTTCACGTATCACAGACTCCTCCGTGCGACTACGAAAGCGTCCACGAACATGAGGAATGACACAATAGGTACAATAATTATCACAGCCCTCTGCAACCTTTACATAAGCTAAATAATCCGGTGTCGATCGTTTTCTGGGCATTAGATCATCATGAAGGAAATCTGGTATTCCTTGTTTAATCAGGGAAGTTCGCTCTCCTTCAGTCGCTTGAACCAGTTTGGTTATTTCATCAATATTTCCTGTACCCAGGATACCATCTAGTTCAGGGATGTCCTGCATTAATTCAGAACCGTATCGTTGAGCCAAACAACCTTTCGCAATCAACGTCTGACAAACACCAGTTTTCTTGAAATTTGCCATTTCAAAAA
>JADQBO010000212.1 GCA_016278585.1 Desulfosporosinus sp. | reverse complement strand
GTTGGGTGCAGGTAAACCCTTGTCCCAACTGCCTCGGCGAATGCCGAGAGTCTATCTAAGTGTCAGGAGGAATTCTCAGGATTGTCAGGGGGACGGGGTTATTGACAACAATAATGTTGTCAATACCCCCGTCCCCCTGATAATCCCGTCCCCTTGAATCCCAGTTTGGAGGTTTTATGGAAAAAATCGTTTTGACCGATGTCCAACAAACATTACTTATTCCGCTGTACGGTAAAGCTATGGAAAGTCAGAAAGATTCTCCGATACTTGTCGATAAAAAAGCTGCTGAAATCGTTAGCAAAATTGATTACAACTTTAGTCTATTAAAAATCCCGAAAAAAACGAACCTGTTAATGTGTCTAAGAGCTAGACTTATTGATCAGTTTGTAAAGAGCTTTTTGAAGGGAAATAGCGAATGTGTGGCCTTACATTTAGGGTGTGGTCTCGATAGTCGTTATGATAGAATCGGAAACAATGAGGTAACATGGTACGATGTAGATTTTAAAGAAGTAATGGATATTCGTGAACTATTCTATGCAGAAACTGATAAATATCATTTGATTTCATCGTCTGTTACTGAGGATAACTGGTTTCAAAAAGTACCAAGAGGGAAGAGACATTACATTGTGGTGGCGGAAGGTTTACTGATGTACCTTAAAGAAGAAGACATTAAAAAGGTGATTAGAGCTCTCAAAGATTGGCTGGGAAGCTTTACTTTGATTTTTGATGCCTTTAGTATTTATGCAGCCAAGAAAGTTGGAAAACACCCATCAATTAAGAAAACAGGTGCAGTTATTCAGTGGGGTATTGATGATCCAGTTGAGTTAACAAAGTGGGGAATGGGACTGGAATTTATTAAAGAACAGACGTTTACCTCGAATGACGAGATTAGGAATCTGAACTTAGGCACAAGAATCCTGTTTGGAATGGCTAATTTATTCCCAGCAGTACAGAAGGCCCATAGGTTGCTAATTTATAAAATCAAGACGGACTAGGACATAACTAAGACCCCGGCAAAATATCATTTGCCGGGGTTTTAGTTATAAACATGAATTCATTTACAATAAAGGAGCCTCCATACCAAATTGACCCCACTCTTCTCGTGAAGGACCCATAATTCCTGGAACCTTAAGTCCTGCTTGTCTCATAAGTACGGTCATCTGCCCTCGATGATGAATTTGATGATTAATAAGGACATGTAATGTGGTGCCGATCGTCCATGATTCTCCGTACATATTCCGTTCTTCTAAAAGAGTTTGATCATTCCACTGCTTTTTGATCGCATTGACCATGGCCTTATTAACGTCTCTATAAGAATCTGCAATTATTTTTGCATGACTAGGAACTGGAGCATCCTCTTGGATACTAGGAAAAACTAAACCAGTTTTCTCAATCATTTCGGGCACTGATGTCACTATATGCCAAGCAATACGACCTAGTGTACGATCATCCGTGGTAACGGATTGGTTAAGGGAATCATCCGTCAAACAATCTAAGATTTTCTCGGTTGATTCCGATTCTTTTTCCCAATTAAACAAAAAAGCAGTTAAAGAAGTGAACATTCATATTCCTCCCAATATCCAATATGTCTTAATATTACCAGTTATCACCGTACTAGGTCAATAAATATACCTAGAGTGGTAGATTCAAAGTGTGTAATACTATCTAAACTTTGTCTAAACAAGACGAAGTTTTTTGCTTTCTATGAAGAGGAGAATTAATCATGCTTTTGGAGATTTACATTCCTTAATGCTAAAAAGACCTGTCTTTTTTGAACCCTAAGTTGCATTAATAAATCCTTTGTTGCTCACACTAAGTCGAGGAGGAATGTTATATGCATACGTTATGGAAAGGATCCATTAGTTTCGGCTTAGTTAATGTTCCTGTGAAAATGCATGCGGCTACAGAATCACAAGAGTTTAAGTTTAATTATCTTCATAAAGACTGTAAGAACCGTATTCGATCCATCAAAAAATGCCCTACCTGCGATATTGAGGTTGGTACGAACGATTTAGTTAAAGGGTTTGAATACGAAAAGGATCGGTATGTTGTTTTAACGGATGATGACCTTGCGGCTTTAGAACAACCCATGAGTCGATCGATAGATATTCTTGATTTTATTAATCTTCCAGAGGTTGATCCAATTTATTACCAAAAATCCTATTTTCTTTCCCCAGAAGAAACGGCTATGAAAGCCTATCGTTTATTGTGTCAGTCGATGGAGGAAAGTGGCAAAGTGGCTGTAGCTCGAGTTACAATGCGTTCTAAACAGCATTTGGCTTGTCTGCGCGTCTTTGAAAAAGGACTTATCATGGAAACGATGCATTATCCAAAAGAAATTCGTCATATGGATGTGGTTTGGGATCGTGTGGTTCCGACTGAGGCGGAATTGACGATGGCTCGGCAATTAATTGAGAATTTAGCCCGTCCGTTTGAACCCGAGAAATATCAGGATGAATTGCATGAAGAAATGGTGAGGCTGATTGAAAGCAAAGTGGCGGGAGAAACCTACAAAGTGGA
>JADQBO010000035.1 GCA_016278585.1 Desulfosporosinus sp. | reverse complement strand
CCTTGGGCATTGAAGTTGCCAATCGTCTGATAGACTTAGGGGCCACGTCAATATTAGCAGAAATTCGATAAGAAATTTGCATTACAGCCCTCATCTCATGGCGTGTAGGCCCAAATTAGGACTAAAGCGACGGTCAGTACCTCATGGCCGGCGGGCCACTTTTTCAAAGAGGTTTACTTTGTAAGCGCGAAGTTCCGGGCTTGAATGGTAAGATGATAGGAGTGTTCAGTTTGACTAAGGGATATGTATATTTAGTGGGTGCTGGTCCGGGAGACCCGAAGTTGATCACTATTAAAGGGTCAGAATGTATTGCTAAGGCAGATGTGTTAGTCTATGATCGTTTAGCTTCACGACGCCTTTTAACGTTAGCTCGTCAGGATTGTGAACTAATTTATGTAGGAAAATCCCCCGATCGCCATACACTTAGACAAGAAGAAATTAACCAAGTCCTGGTAGATAAAGGACTCGAAGGGAAAATAGTCACCCGTCTTAAAGGAGGGGATCCTTTTGTTTTTGGTCGGGGAGGCGAGGAAGCCGAGGCTCTACTTAAAGCGGGGATTCAGTTTGAAGTGGTACCGGGTATCACTTCTGCTATTGCTGTTCCGGCCTATGCGGGCATACCAGTAACCCATCGGGATTTAACCACGTCATTTGCAGTTATCACGGGACATGAAGATCCTACTAAAAATGAAACAACCATTCATTGGGACCATCTGGCGCAATCCCACGGAACCCTCGTTTTTCTAATGGGCATGCAGAATCTCCCCATAATTTCTCAGAAACTAATAGAAAATGGCAAGAAGCCTACCACACCCGTTGGAATTATTCAATGGGGGACTAGGCCGGAGCAACGAACGCTGGTGGGGCAACTGGATACTATTGCGACAGAGGTTAAAAGCCAGGGCTTTACGAACCCTTCGATCATTATTGTGGGCGAAGTCGTCACATTAAGAGAAAAACTCCAGTGGTTTGAAAAGAAACCACTGTTTGGTCAGCGGATCGTTGTAACTCGAGCGCGCCATCAAGCCAGTGAACTGTCTCAGGCTATTGAATCCTTGGGTGGAGAAGCCTGGGAATTCCCGATGATCGAAATAGCCCCTCCTACAGATAATTCTTATTTGCTTAAAGCTTTAGATAATCTTACAGAGTTTCAATGGCTTATTTTTACAAGTGTTAACGGGGTAGAAGCCTTTTTCGCCGAGCTTAAGCAGCAAAATCGAGATGTTCGGGATTTAGTTGGCCTGGAGATTGTCGCTATTGGCCCGGCCACGAAAGTAGCTATCGAACAGAGAGGGTTACGAGCAGCTTATGTACCGGAAGAGTTTCGAGCGGAAAAAATCGTTGAAGGTTTGTCAGGCCGTGTATCGTCTGGGCAAAGAGTCTTACTGGCAAGGGCAGAAGAGGCAAGAGAAATTCTACCAGTATCCCTTAAAGCCATGGGTTTGGATGTTTGGGATGTACCGGTTTATAAAACGGTAATTGGTAATGCAAACCGTGTTGAATTAAAAAGCTTATTGCAAGATAAAGAAATCCATTCAGTTACCTTTACAAGTTCTTCCACAGTTCGTAACTTTATTTCATTAATCGAGGGAGATGTGTCACTACTGGAGGGGGTCTCGCTTTATTCAATTGGGCCGATTACGAGCGCAACAGCACGAGAATTCGGGCTTTCAATATTTAAAGAGGCAGCCCAATATACAATAGGGGGCCTTGTAGACGCACTATTGGAGGGAAGTGAATAAACCATGATTAGTGTCACAAAACTCTTATTTGATACAGAGTATTTTGGAGACAGTCTTCGTTATAATAAAGACTCTCATGGTGCACGAAACGGAACGACTACCCTATCCGGGCCTGTTATCGTTTGGAATTCGACGAAGACTTGTAACTTAAAATGTGCTCATTGCTATATGGAGTCTGATGCTCAAAAATACGAGGGCGAAATGACGACAGAAGAAGCTAAACGTTTTATTGATGACCTAGCTGAATTCAAATCGCCCGTTTTGCTTTTTTCTGGAGGCGAACCCCTTATCCGACCCGATTTTTTCGAATTGGCGGAGTACACGATTTCCCAAGGGCTTCGTGCAACACTATCGACAAATGGTACTCTAATTTCGCCGGAAGTAGCACGGCGCATAAAAGACATCGGCATCTCCTATGTTGGTATCTCACTTGATGGACTCGAAGATGTCAATGACAAGTTCCGAGGTAAAGAGGGAGCATTTAAGGCGGCCATGCAAGGAATTCAAAACTGTGTAGCCGTTGACCAACGGGTAGGACTTAGGTTTACGATTAATCACCATAATATTAAAGAACTGGACAAAATCTTTGATTTTATCGAAGCAGAGAACATTGACCGAGTTTGCTTTTACCATTTGGTCTATTCAGGCCGAGGTAACCAAATGATTGCAGAAGATGTGACACCGGAGGAATCCCGCCAGGCGATGGATACGATTATTCGCCGAACCAGGGACTTCGAAGCACGGGGCTTAAAAAAGGAAATTCTGAC
>JADQBO010000133.1 GCA_016278585.1 Desulfosporosinus sp. | reverse complement strand
ACAATTTCCTGCTCTCCTTTATAGACCTTTGCCTGGACAGTATCTATCTTAAGATTACAGAACTTATAAACTGTTTTTACAAGTTCTGTCTTGTCATACCTGCGAGTCACAGATTTAAGACGAGAGAGCAGCTCTCTTAATCGAAATGGCTTTGTTATGTAGTCATCAGCGCCCATATCAAGGCCCATAACCACATTAACCTCGTCATCGATTGCCGTTAAGAATATAACCGGGATATCTTCCTTGACCTTGATTAATTGACACAGATCATAGCCACTTCCGTCTGGTAGGGATAGATCAAGGATCGCTAAGTCAAAGCTATTTTCAATAATTGTAATTTTTGCTGACTTGACATCCAAACAGTGAGTTACAAGATAACCCTCTTGGGTGAGTGAGTAGCAAAGACCTGACGCAATTATACGATCATCCTCAACAAATAGTATTTTCATATTGCCCTGATCTCCTTGTTAAATTTCATTGGAAAGATACGTGAAAATCCCCTCACTCGTAGTCTGAGCAGCCTTATACATTCCTTTGGCCACCCTTTTAGCGTCTATAGGCTTGTATTTTTTCAGTGGTCCTATGAAGATAAATGAAATTCCTTTGGTTAAATAAGCCGATATCGACTCACCAATACGAAGTTCTTTTCTATTGCCAAGTAATAATGAAGGTCGAAAGATATGTAAAGACTTAAACGATATCATTTTAAGTTCTTCTTCGAGGACACCTTTCATACGAGAATAGAACACTTGCGACTTAGGGTTTGCCCCCATTGAACTGATGACTAGGAATTTTTCAACCTTCATTTCCTTTGCAAGCTTTGCTAATTCCAGAGGATATTCTACATCTACCTTTTTGAACGCCGCCTGACTCTTAGCTTTTTTTATCGTTGTTCCCAAGCAGCAGAACACATCATTGACTTCAAAGAATTCTTTGTAGCAAGGCAAGTTATTGAATTCAATTAAATGCTCCTCTAGTTTTGGATGTTTTAGACCAGTCGGTTTACGGACAAAGATTAAGACCCTTGAGTAATCCGTACCACTCAATAAGCAATTAAGTAATTCGCCACCAACTAACCCACTTGCACCAACTAACAGCGCCGATTTGCCTACCATTCTTATTCCTCCGGTTTCATTACGGTCCCTTAATTAAAGACCAAAGTTCTTGTCCCATGCTTCTAATTCCTTGCCAGGGCAGTTATAAATAATCGCCTAGTCCGAGTTTTAATGGTCCCTTTTTACCATGTAATTTAGTAACTGCTTTAGGAAAGAAGTATTATGTGGGATAAAGCTCAATTCCTCCATTGCCTGACAGTAATGCTCCCACATCTCTTTTCTGGCTCCTTCTAAGCCAAGGACCGTCACAAAGGTTGAATTGTTATTTCTGGAATCTTTGCCAGTCAGTTTCCCCAGTAAAGCTGGATCGCCTTCAGTATCCAGCAGATCATCCTTGATTTGAAAAGCAATACCTGCATGATGGGCAAACTTCTTCAAGGCCTCGATTTGCGGTTCTTTCTCCCGTGCCAAAATGGCTGGCATTACGATTGAGGCTTCGAAAGCAATCCCAGTTTTATAAAAACACATGGTATTCAATTGCTCCAGCGTCAAGAGTTTTCCTTTGGAATCCAAGTCCATTGCCTGACCTTTGCATATATCTTCTGTCCGACGGGTTACATACTGGATCAATTGTAAGACGATATTAGATTCGAACCGGTCTAGAGATGCCAGCTCCTTAATAGCTCTTTGGGTAAGAAAGAGACCCGTTAATTCAGCTATAGCGATATTGTACTCAACATGTAGGGTAGGCTTGCCACGCCGAGTGTCTGCATTATCTTGGGAGGGGAGATCGTCGTAGATCAGAGACGCAGTGTGCATATATGCCAAGGATCTTAGAAGCGGCGCAATTGCCTTAGGTTCTAATCCGTACCCTTTCACGCTCATAACCCAAGCCATGAGCGGACGCACCTGCTTTCCGCCTGATTCCAGACAATAATTTGCTGAATCAATAAGGATTTGGTTCAGAAGTGGATCCTCGATGGTTTTTGGGATCGTTAAGATATCGCTGATCTGTTTACTAACAACTTTCATCGTATCCACAAAAGATTCCCGCTCGGCCCTTTCATTTCTAAGTATTATTATTATCCGATCGCGAAGTAGCTTGTCAAAGAAATCAACATTATCCGCCTTTCGTACCACTCTTTGGAGGAGATTATTAAAGTCCTGATTTGCGGTCGCAAATAGATCCATGACTTCATCGTATTTTTTAGTTCCCATCCGTTCTTTGTATCGTTTCAGTCCGTTGATTGCACGGTCCAAGATCAATTCGCAGGTCTTACTGTCAGAGTGGTATACATTATGGATTAAATACGAGATAACCGTCCAATATAATTCAAATGGATTGATCAGGTCCTGTCGCTGATTATGATATTTTAAATAATAGGTATAAGGTGTAACCGAGCCTTCCTTTAAGTCATCAAATATCATTAGCGTTGCATAAATCATCTGACAAAAAGTCAAATATCAAATGGCA
>JADQBO010000397.1 GCA_016278585.1 Desulfosporosinus sp. | reverse complement strand
TAGTTGTTTTAGCAATTAATGACTTTAATCTATCAAGTTATCTATTTCAGACACCAGGATTGTGGGAGATGGAAGGTACAAAGTTTTGGGGAGCGTTTTGGTTTGAAGTTCCATTTATGCTGTTTCGTTTAGTACCAATTTTATTGTTTGCGGCAGGTGGATTTTGCTATGCTATCTGGGCAAGAAAAGCTAAGAAATTGTTCAACGAAAAAACAATGTAGCTGGGCGTTTGCTACCATTCTGTACCATTTTCTATCCTCCTTAATGGGTGTAGGTCATACTGGATATACTATACCAATGAGCCTATTATAGTCCAGCAGGATAGGAATACGGAGGAACTATGGATGAGTCACATGACCTATGATCAAATTTTCAGCCGATTAGTTAAAGCATCCTATAACGATAATCTCGAGCAGGAAATTCAAGAGATTGAAGCTAGCGGAAATGAAACTACAAAGGAACATATTTATTATGCCCTGGGCAATGGTGACCACGACAAGGTTGTTTTTCAAATTAATCATTGTGAAGGCGCTTGCTCAGGTGAAAAACATAACTGTGAAACTGCATGCCTCTTTAATGCCATAGTCCGAGACATGGAGGGGAAAGTAGTGATCCAGGATCGGAATTGTGTTCACTGCGGGCATTGTATCGATACTTGTTCAATGAATTCATTAATCGACAAGAAAGAGTTTATTCCTTTAATTGATCTTCTAAAGAAGAAAGAAGTTGCCGTTTATGCCATTGTAGCCCCGGCGATTGTTGGGCAGTTTGGAGATCACGTTACAATGGGTCAACTACGTGCCGCTTTCAAACATCTTGGCTTTTACGGGATGGTAGAAGTTGCGTTATTTGCTGATATCCTAAGCTTAAAAGAAGCCCTTGAATTCGATCGTACCGTTCATACTGATAAGGATTTTGTATTAACCAGTTGCTGTTGTCCAATTTGGGTTGGTATGGTAAAACGAGTTTATCATACATTAATTCCGCATATCTTGCCCTCCGTATCACCGATGGTTGCCTGCGGCCGAGGAATTAAACGACTTCATCCAGATGCCAAAGTCGTTTTTATTGGGCCTTGCATTGCCAAGAAAGCTGAGGCTAAAGAACAAGATATCCGGGATTCCATCGATGCCGTCCTGACGTTTAAGGAAGTTAAGCAAATCTTTGAGGCAACCGGAATTGACCCAGCGGAAATGGAGGATATACCCAGTGGACATTCGTCCTCTGGTGGACGAATTTATGCCCGTACTGGAGGTGTAACGAAAGCTATTTCAGATACTCTAGACCAGCTTAGACCGGATAAACCGATTCGGATCAAGGCTGTTCAAGCCGATGGGATTCAAGAGTGTAAAGAACTTCTAAATTCCATTAGTAGCGGAGATATTAAAGCAAATTTTTATGAAGGAATGGGGTGTGTTGGTGGATGTGTTGGTGGTCCCAAAGCGCTCCTGGAATCTGAATTGGGAACCATACATGTTAATACCTATGGTCTTTCAGCGGAGGCCCGTACTCCTTTGAATAACCCTTATATTCTAGAGCTTCTCGATCGACTTAATATTGAGGATGTCAATAGTTTACTGGAAGGAGAATCGGCCAAGATTTTTCAACGAGATTTCTAATGCTTAGCGGGTCTGTATGAGATAAGTCGATAATACTTATTAAGTTCTTTATCCAGATCTTGACTTAATTTAAGAATGAATGGATCCAGTATGTTTCTTCCCTGTTTTACGTTATGGTGTAATTCTTCACGCATATGTTCAATAGTCGCAAGCAGGGCTTTCAACTCGTTGTTATAAATACTGCACATTTGCATCCCCTCCCTATTATAAGAATAGCAAACATCAAGCGGAAAAAGTGTGATTCAAATCCGGTTTAAAACTATTTTTGGAGGTAAGACGATTCAGCTTTAGAGTGGAGGGTGGGAGAGGAGTGGAGGGTACATGGTTTTAAGTGGTTACAACACATCAAAAAGCGTCCTCATTTTCACGATCTAAAGTGGAGTGAGGACGTTTTTTGATGGTATGGAACAAACGTGGGGATGTGAAACTAAGGTAAACAAATTCTAGCACACCACTAGTGACTATTCGGTTGCCTTAAGATTAGGCCAATCCTTTTCCCCGGTATCCTCAATAATCCCCAAGGTGACATCTGTGACATCCTTAGAAGCTAATAACTGATCACGAATCCTTGCTTTAACTTTGTCAGCTTCAGCTAAGGATAATCCTGGACGCAGTTCAATGTAGCTTTCAACATGATAGAAACGTCCCTCTAGGAGTATACGCATTTTATTGATATCCGTGACTTCTGGATCAGAGAAGATAGTTTTAGAAACGTTGTCTTCAACTTCCTTAGGAGCAGACACGCCGATGAGTCCGACCATGTTGTCATATCCTACGCGAAAGGCCACTCCCCCCATAAGCAATCCTATGATGATAGCGGCAACACCATCTAGTACTTTGATTGGAGTATAACGTGTCATAAGGATTGCACCGAGGGCTAGTATCGCCCCAGATGTGGCAATAAGGTCTTCGTAGAAA
>JADQBO010000439.1 GCA_016278585.1 Desulfosporosinus sp. | reverse complement strand
CCTCACAATCAATAAACATATATTAATCTTTCCCTAAAAAGTTCAGGGTATTCCTTAATATGTCCACATTATCGGGGGGGTGGCTAAGTTCCTATGGCCAATAATCCTTCGGATTCGAGAAGGTCCTAGTCGCGGATAAGACGTCGGAAAAAAGCCTTGATAAGGTGAGAGAGACTGTCAGAACGAAGAAGGTCTGGCAAAATGGTAAAAATAATAACAAAGTAAAATATAGTGGGTCAAAAGAGAGGCAATTAAATAAAGAAAACTTGGCTGGCACCCACGAAGACACTGTCTTCGCACGGATTAGCCCTTCTTGCAGACACTGTCTTCGGCACGTATTAGCCTTTCTTGCAGTATATAACGAAAGTTTATACTTTCTGACAGTACAAAGAAAGGGTTTTCCCGTAATGGGAAAACCCTTTGATTACAATGGTCGGGGCGAAGTGATTCGAACACTCGGCCTCTTGGTCCCGAACCAAGCACGCTACCAAACTGCGCCACGCCCCGAATTATAAGACGTTTATTATAGTAACAAATAGCAGTAATTCTGTCAACATCATCTTGGAGTTGATAGTTATGCAGAATTTTTAAAGAATAGATTCAATTTAAAAAAATGAATGATTATTCATTGTCAATTAACAAATTATATTATAGAATAGCTTTATACCCGGTATTATTTATAGTTCTATTTTGATTGCTACACATTTTAATTTAAGATATACTTTATATAATAAATCATACATATGTTTCCAAGGCTTTTGGTACATGGGGGAGAGAAAAGATTTGAAGAAAATTGGGATCGTCATGGACTCTACAGGATATTTGCCGAGAGGTGTCCTAGAACAATTTCAAATTTACGTTGTACCCCTTAACGTCAATATTGGGGACGAAACATTTTCCGAAACAGAATTATCCAATCAAGTTTATTTTGAAAAATTAAGCCATATCTCTGGTTTGTCTACAACCTCCCAACCTTCAGTGGGTACATTTTTAGAAGTTTACGAGGCCTTGTTTGCGGACGGTATTGAGGATATTGTAAGTATTCATATCTCATCAGCGATCAGTGGAACGTTACACTCGGCCCAAATGGCAAAAGAATTAGCTTCAAGCCCAAATATTCACATCTTTGACTCTAAATCATCCGCGTTAGGTCTTGGCGTTTTGGCTTGGGCTGCAGCCGAATGGGCACAACAAGGTCTTGATGCTATAACAATTATGGACAAGTTACAAGGTTTATTAAAGGTAACGGAGCTTTATTTCATAGTAAATACGTTAGAAAACTTGCGAAAAGGTGGCCGAATTGGTGGGGCTGCTGCCCTGATTGGGACAGTGCTGCAAATTAAGCCGATCCTTTACTTCAATAAGAGTGGCGAAATTGATGTCTTTGATAAAGTACGTTCAAGGTCGAGAGCCTGGCAACGAGTGCTCGATGAATTAATTCGGGCATTATCAACGGGGAAACGTTATCGAATTTGCGTAATGCATGTCAATATACCAGAAGAAGGTCTAATTTTACTTAACAAACTACAAGTACGTTTTCCGGAGCATGAAATTCGTTTATGCGAAGCCGGACCTGTCATTGCTACTCACGTTGGAACAGGAGCTTTTGGCCTCACATTTCATCCTTGGCCTTTTCTTTGATTATAACGACAGTTTAAATTATTTTTCGAGAGGGAGAATTATTTAATGAGATTTTGAGTTACCTGAAGCTAAATGTCTTTTAAGTCTTATCAAAAACCTAATATAGCGTTGAATAAGACAAGAATTAGTTCAAGAAGATTATAACATTAAGGGCTAATTGTAATTTTAGTGAATATATTAAATATATCCTTAAAACAATTATAAAAATTATATTTTCAAAATATACAGAATATTAAACAAATTTAATATTGGAAATTTAAATTAATGTATAAGTATATTTAATTTTCACAATTGGTAAAAAAGCTATAAAATATAAAATATATTCAGAAAGTTTGCAGGATTTTGCAAACAAAAAAAGAATATATATTTAAGTAACTAACAAGATGTAATAGGTAATTTTTTAGAATTAAACGCTTAAGAAGGAGTGAGCTCTTTGAAAATAGCGATCTCTGGCAAAGGTGGTGTTGGCAAAACTACCTTTGCTGCGAATTTTGCCCAATGGTTATCCCACAAAGGAATCACTGTTTTAGCGGTTGACGCTGATCCAGATGCAAGCTTAGGGACAGTCATGGGGATAGCAGACGATGTTCTCGCTAACCTTAAACCGATTGTTGACATGAAACAATTGATTGAAGAGCGTATGGGTGGGAGTGGAACCTATTACCCACTAAATCCCAATGTAGACGATATACTTGATGACTACTGTATTCCCTTGGGAGCTCTTAGATTTTTTCGAATGGGTAACATAAAAGGGGGAGGGACCTCTTGTTACTGCAAGGAAAACAGCTTTCTCCAAGCTTTGGTCAATTCACTAATTCTTGGAGAAGAAGATACTGTCATCTTGGATATGGGCGCAGGAATTGAACAACTCACTAGGGGAACGGCTTTGGGCGTTGATGTTTTGGTTATTGTGACTGAACCTTCTAAAGTAAGCGTACAGACTGTAAAAGTCATTCAACAACTCGCGTTGGAGCTAGGTATTCCTCGAACGGTTATAGTCGGCAACAAAATTCGTAATACCAAAGATGAAAATTTTCTTAGAGACCACTTTCCTACAGAACAGTTTATTGGCATGATCCCTTACAGTGATGAGCTGTTGGAAATGTCCTTAAATACAGGCAATTTAGAATTGCCTGGTGGGTCTCTGGGAGTTGAGCTCAATAATATTTATCAAAGAATTGTCGATGAAGGGAGTTGACAGAGGCTTCGTTGGTAGAGATGTGAGTATTTGTATGAGATCTTAATAAAGAGGAGGGTGTAATATGCCTAGATATCGGGATTTAACCCATACCGCCCGACCATCCGACGCACCGCGAGTCGTAGAACCTAAGAATCCCATTCGTACGACCGATCCTGGTGCCCTGCAAATGTTGGAAATGATTAAGGATAAAAACATTGAAACGGTCTATGATCGGGTAGTTGCCCAACAACCACAGTGTGCCTTTGGAAACAAAGGGATATGTTGCCGTATTTGTCTCGCTGGGCCTTGTCGGGTAAAAAAAGAAGATGGTCCTGGCAGTAGAGGTATCTGCGGAGCATCAGCCTATACCATTGTTTCTCGAAATGTTGTTCGAATGATTGCTGGAGGAGCTGCTTCTCACTCTGAGCATGCACGCCATATTTTGCACACTGCTCATGCCTTGGTCGAAGGACATGCCTCGGATTATGAAATTAAGTCATCAGCAAAACTTCATGAAGTTGCTGGAAAATTAGGGGTAGAAACATTAAATCGTGAAGACAAGGAAATTTTAAAAGATGTAGTGGAAATTGGATATGCCGATTTTGGTCGCTATCAAGATCGTCCACTTGCTTTCTTAGACGGCTTAATCACAGCAGGTCGACGTAATAAATTCAAACATACTAATATTATGCCAAGATCCATTGATGGCACTGTCACTGAAATTATTGCTCAAACTGCTATGGGAGTTGACGCTGATCCTGTTAATATTATCTTTGGTGGACTTAAAGCCTCGCTAAGCGACTTAGGCGGATCATATATCGGCTCCACTATGAGTGATGTATTGTTCGGAATTCCTGAGCCCATCGTTTCAGAGGCTAATTTAGGAGTCATTAACCCCAAAATGGTCAATATTGCGGTTCACGGACACAACCCGGTTTTAAGTGAAATGGTTGTTGCTGCAGCCCGCGCTATGAAAGAGGATGCCAAGAAAGCTGGAGCTGAAGGTGTTAACATTGTTGGTATTTGTTGTACCGGTAATGAGTTGCTCATGCGCGAAGGGGTTTACCTGGCAACATCTTCTGCTTCTCAGGAAATGGCCATCTTAACAGGAGCCTTAGATGCAATGGTCGTTGATATCCAATGTATCTATCCTTCTGTACAAACCCTTGCGGAGTGTTTTCATACCAAGGTTATAACCACAGAGTTTATTATGAAGATACCTGGTGCTCAACACATTGCGTTTGATACGGCTACTGCTATGGACGATGCTAAGAAGCTAATTCGAATAGCTATTGAAGCTTATGGTAAACGAGATCCTAAAAAAATTGCCATTCCTTCTGAAAAACACCAGCTTGTCGCTGGTTTCAGTCGTGAAGTGTTGACAGATATATTTGCGAAAATCAACCCAGAGCGTCCAATATCTGTACTAACTGATGCTATCCAGAGCGGACAACTCAAAGGAGTTGCTTTCATCATTGGATGTAACAACCTCAAACGTTTTCAAGATGAGTCCCATATTACAATTTTAAAAGAGCTCGTTAAAAATGATGTGCTTGTTATCACCGGCGGCTGTTCCGCGGGTGCGTATGCTAAATTTGGTTTTATGTCACCCTTAGCGGTTGATGCTTATGCTGGTGAAGGACTTAAATCATTCTTTAAAACCCTGGAAGAGGCTAATCCGCAATTGTCAACACGCCTACCTTTAGTCTTCCATGTTGGATCTTGTGTAGATTACACCCGTGGTATCGAAGTACTAGTAGCTATGGCTGATGAGCTTGGAGTAGATACACCTAAAGTTCCGTTCGTAGTTTCTGCTCCAGAAGCTATGCATGAAAAAGCTGTTGCGATCGGTTCTTACTGCGTCACTATGGGAATACCTGTTCATGTAGGTTCGATGCCTCCTGTTGAAGGAAGCGACCTTGTCTATGGTGTTACGACTCAAATTGCCCATGACGTATTCGGTGGTAATTTTATTTTAGAAGTAGATCCTGTCATTGGTGCAACAAAACTCCTAGATGCCTTAGAGTATAGAACTTGGAAATTGGGTATTCACAAGCAAACAGCTGAGAAAAACAACACAGCAATTGCCCAAGGTTGGTAAGAAAGGAGGAATGTATATGTCTATGGAGGATATTTACGCAGACGCAATTAAGGATCCTAGTAATCAACCCAAAAAACTCTTACGTAGAGTGTACGATGGTACCACTATTGCAATGAGTTATGCAGAAATCTTATTGAATCGTGCTATTAAAGATTTTGGTACTGAACAAGTCGTTGGTTATCCTGATACTGCCTACCACCTCCCAGTTATCGCCTGTCTATCTGGAGAAAAGGTGACCAAATTAGGTGAATTGGTTCCAATTCTAAACCGTATGCGTAGTCAAATTCGCACAGAGCTTACGTTTGAAAATGCAAGACTTTGGGGTGAATCTGTCTTATATGCTGCAGAAATTATTGAGACACTTAATTATCTGCGGGGAGAAGAACCTAAAACTAAACCCTGGACAGGATTCTTAGGTGACCCAATCGTACGGAAACATGGAATTAAGATGGTTGACTGGACCATTCCTGGTGTTGCTGTTATTCTAGGGCGAGCTAAAGATTCCGAATCGGCGAAGAAGATCGTCGATAATCTCATGGGTAAAGGATTTATGATCTTCCTATGTGATGAGGTCATTGAGCAGTTACTCGAAGTAAATGTTAAAATTGGGGAAGACTATATTGCTTTCCCTCTAGGAAACTTTACTCAGGTTATTCATGCTGTAAACTATGCCTTCCGCGCAGGTCTTGCTTTCGGTGGAATTCCTGCCGGAGAACGGGAAAATCATCGCGATTATCAACGTCGTCGGATTCGGGCTTTTGTCCTCAATCTTGGTGAACTAGATGATGTCAAGATAGCTGCCTCTATGGGAGCAATTTTCATGGGTTTCCCAGTCTTGACGGATCAACCACTTAGTGACGATATGCAAATTCCAGATTGGTATGTCTCTGAGCCAGATTATGAAAAAATCGTTCCGCTCGCAATGGAAATTCGGGGCATTAAACTCACAAATATTGAAATACCGATTCCTGTAAACTTTGGACCTGCTTTTGAGGGAGAAACCATCCGCAAAGCAGAAACCTTCGTGGAATTCGGTGGCGGCCGTTCTACTGCCTTTGAATTAGTTCAATCCGTAGGACCTGATGAAGTTGTTGACGGTCAGGTCACGGTCATCGGTCCTGAAATTGATACCGTTCCGGAAGGGTCTAGAATGCCCTTAGGAATTAGAATTGATATTTTCGGACGTAAGATGCAGGAAGATTTTGAAGGAGTTTTGGAGCGTCGAATTCATTACTTTGCTAACTATGGAGAGGGTATCTGGCACGTTGCTCAACGTGATTTATGTTGGGTACGGATTTCCAAAGATGCTAGAGCAAAAGGTTTCTTGATTAAACACTTAGGAGAACTTCTGTTAGCTAAGTTAAAGCAAGAATTCCCTGCTATTGTCGACCGTGTTCAAGTTACTCTTATTACAGATCAAGCGGCTGTTGAAGAAGGTCTTGCTAAAGCACGTGAACGATATCGTTCTCGTGATGACCGGATGAAGAGCTTAACCGATGAATCTGTCGAAGACTTCTATTCCTGTTTACTTTGTCAGTCCTTTGCACCAAACCATGTGTGTATTGTCACCCCTGAGCGGGTCGGCTTGTGCGGGGCAGTGAGCTGGTTAGATGCTAAAGCATCTTACGAGATCTCACCAAACGGACCAAACCAACCTATTCCTAAAGGGCCAGCTATTGATGAGTTAAAAGGTATGTGGCAGAGTACAAATGACTATTTGTATAAAGCGTCGAACAACACCTTGGAAGAGGTTAACCTCTATACTCTCATGGATCGACCGATGACTTCTTGCGGTTGCTTTGAGGCCATTATGGCAATTGTTCCCGAAGCCAACGGACTCATGTTGACTACTCGTGAACATTCAGGAATGACCCCTTGTGGTATGACATTCTCTTCGTTAGCAGGAACATGCGGCGGTGGAATGCAAACCCCAGGATTCATGGGAATTGGAAGAACTTATCTGCTAAGTAAAAAATTCATCCCTGCTGATGGTGGACTGGCTCGTATTGTCTGGATGCCAAAAGAGCTGAAAGACTTCTTGCGTGAGGACTTTATTCAACGCTCCATCGATGAAGGTTTAGGAGCAGACTTCATAGACAAGATTGCGGATGAATCAGTTGGCACCACGGTTGAGGAAATAGTACCTTTCCTTGAGGAAAATGGACATCCATGCTTTAACCTTGACCCTCTAATGTAATGTTTGATCGCAGACGACAAGGTCCCAAAGATAAATCTCCAGGGGCCTTGTCAGTTGCGCCATATCCAAAATCGACTAGAAAGGGGATTTAAAATGGCTCTTACAGGTTTAGAAATCTATAAACAACTACCCAAGAAAAACTGCGGAGAATGTGGCGTTCCAACTTGCCTAGCCTTTGCCATGGCATTGGCCTCAGGAAAAGCAGCGTTAGATGCTTGCCCATATGTAACAGAAGCTGCCCGAGAGAACTTGGATTCTGCTTCTGCCCCTCCTATTAAAGCTATAAAATTCGGTAAAGATTCTGTTCTCGGAGATGAAACAGTTCTTTTCCGTCATGATAAGACATTTTATCACCCAACGACATTGTTAATTCAGGTCTCTGATAACCTCAATGATGATGAATTAAATTCCAAAATTGAAGAAATCAAAGGGCTAGAATTTGAACGTGTTGGGCTTCAATACTCTATAGATGGTGTTGCTGTAGTTTGCGAATCCGGGGATGCTGGTCGTTTTGCTAAGGTAGCTGCTACTGTGGCAGAGGCTACTGATAAATCATTACTCTTATTATGCAATGATGCTGGCACTTTAAAAGTAGCTCTTGAGCCGTTGGCATCTCGTAAACCCCTTATCGGTGCGGCAACTTCCGAGAACTACGAGGCTATGGTCAACCTCGCTAAAGAAAACTCCGTTCCTGTCATACTCCAAGCTGATGGTCTGGATGCTCTTGAGGAACTAGTCGTTAAAGCCCAGGCTTTAGGCTATAAAGAATTCGTCTTGGATCCTGGTGCTAGAACTCCAGTTGAAACATTAGCAAATCTTACCCATATACGACGTTTAGCAATTAAGAAAAAATTCCGTCCGTTTGGTTACCCTGTCATTGCTTACACAACCAATTCAGAGCCTCTGGAAGAAATCATGGAAGCTACAGTATATGTGGCTAAATATGCAAGTGCTGTTGTTCTGAAAACTAGTAAAAAAGCTCATCTTTTACCGTTGATGACCTTAAAACAGAACATCTACACTGATCCACAAAAACCAATTCAAGTTGAGCCAAAACTACACTCTGTGGGAAATGTTGATGAGAATTCACCTTTCTACATCACTACAAACTTCTCTTTAACCTACTATAGCGTCGAAGGTGAAGTTGAAACCTCCAAAATACCTAGTTATATTTTACCAATTGATACCGATGGAACTTCAGTTCTTACAGCCTATGCTGCAGGAAAATTCGAGCCTGAGAAAATCGTTGAGGCGATGGTTGCCAGTGGAATCGCTGATAAAGTAAAACATCGTAACGTTATTATTCCAGGCTATGTAGCCGTAATTTCTGGAAAGCTTTCTGAACTGTCCGGTTGGAAAGCCGTTGTTGGACCCCGTGAGTCTAGTGGAATTGTATCGTTCTCAAAATCGTTGACTTAGGACTTACATTAGGGCGAAAAACCTGCTAGGTGAGATAAGAAGGATGTTTTTTAGAACTCATTTTATTTGTGGGATTTCTTGGTAGAGTAAGGAAGTGAAAGTGATGCCCCAATTTCAAATCAGATTCATGCCCGAAAATCACGTTATAGAAGCTGTTCATGGTACATCTCTGCTTACTGCAGCCGCAAAAGCCGGGATTATGATCAAATCCGGCTGTGGTGGTAAGGGAACTTGCGGAGCTTGTAAAGTTGTTGTTTTAAGTGGAGAACCCATTATAAGTGGGACTGGAAATTTAACATCTGAGCAACTTTCTAAAGGGCTTCGGCTAGCCTGCAAAACCTTGATCCAAGAGGATATGACAATTGAGGTACCTCCTGAGTCCAGGTTACAAGAACATCAAGTTTTATTGGGAGACGTACAGAAGGGACTCTTACAGGAAAGCGAACATGATTTACTCGAAAAGTTCGGGCGTCACCCTTTAGCCATGAAGCAGAGGATTTCACTTTCCACACCGACCTTGACGGAAAATTCCAGTGATTGGGCTCGTCTAAGCATAGAACTCCGTCGAGTCTTAAAAACTGGGGATAAACCCATTCATATTCCTTTATCCATTCTTAAACATCTGCCCGACTCACTCCGGAAAGCAAATTGGGATGTATCCGTTACTTTGACAGATACTGCAGCTGGGTTAACCATTACTCATATTGAACAGGGGAACGATGTCCCTGCTTATGGACTTGCCGTTGATATCGGTACCACAACAGTTGTTGTATATCTCATTGATCTTGTAACGGGAGAGATTGTTGATCAACAAGGTACTTACAACAAACAAGCAAAATATGGAGATGACGTTATAACTCGAATAGTGTATGCAGTTGAAGACGAACAGAGCTTAGGAGAGATCAGGGACGCTGTTCTAGAAACCATCAATGGTCTACTTGACAAGATTCTGGCTCGTCAATCGTTGAGTAATAAGGATATTTCTAGCGCAATGGTGGCCGGGAATACGACAATGACGCAATTGTTCTTAGGTGTAGATCCTCGCTACATTCGATTAGAGCCCTATATTCCAACTATGACATCCGTTCCTTCTTTCCCTGCCCGGGAGATTGGGATCAATATGTTACCTGAGGCATTAGTCCATTGTTATCCTTCGGTAGCAAGTTATGTCGGAGGGGATATTGTTGCTGGAACTTTGGTGACGGATTTGGCTAATGGAGAAGACATCACGCTCTTTATTGATATCGGAACGAACGGAGAAATTGTACTCGGAAACCAAGATTGGTTGGTTGCTTGTGCTTGTTCTGCAGGTCCAAGTTTTGAAGGTGGCGGTATTACCTTTGGTATGCGAGCTATGCCAGGGGCCATAGAACGGATTATTATTGATCCTGAAACCTTGGATGTATCCCTTAAGGTGATTAACAACCAAACTCCTGTAGGAATATGCGGATCAGGGCTTGTGGATTGTATAGCAAAATTACTCAGTGCAGGTATTATTGACCGGGCTGGGAATTACCAATTAGGACATAAATCAGGCTCACAGCGCTTAAGAGCAACTGCTGATGATAAAGAATTTGTCCTAGCTTGGGCTCATCAAGCCGGTGGGGAAAAAGATGTAGTCATCACTGAAAATGATGTGAAGAATGTTATTCGGGCCAAAGGTGCGATCTACGCTGGAATTCGATCATTACTCAATATGGTGGCAGTGGATATTGAAATGATTAGCAGGATTGTCATTGCAGGAGGTTTTGGTAATTACCTTAACATCCATGATTCTGTTCAAATAGGACTGCTCCCAGATCTTGAACCAGAACGGTTTGAGTTTGTTGGAAATGCATCCGTCAAGGGTGCTCGTTTAGCACTACTGTCTCAGAATGCATGGCGAGAAGCAGAAGAATTGGGACGAAAAATGACTTATGTCGAACTTTCAGTTGGAGCTACCTATATGGACGAATATATGGCCGCGTTGTTTTTGCCCCATACGGATATATCCCTATTTCCATCTTTTCAATAAACGTTATTATGGAGGTCAAATTATGTCTAAATATATAGCAGTTGCAGGTAAAGGTGGAGTAGGAAAAACCACATTCACCGCTTTATTATTAAGGCAAATGGTTCATCATGATAAAGGGACTTCAATACTCGCAGTCGATGCAGACCCAAATGCAAATTTAGGCGAAGCTTTAGGTTTAAACGTAACCTCGACAATATCGGAGTTGCTTGAGCAGAGTAAAGATCCCAAAGCAATTCCCGAAGGAATGCCAAAAAACATTTTCATCGAATACAAACTTCAACAGTCGTTAGTTGAGTCTAAAGAAATTGATCTTCTTGTCATGGGAGGGCCTCAAGGGGCAGGATGCTATTGCTATCCGAATGATCTCTTACGCAAGCATCTTGAGAACATTGGGGAAAACTATGACTTTGTGGCTGTGGACTCTGAAGCAGGATTGGAACATATTAGTCGACGTACGATCCCCCATATCGATGTCATGTTTGTAATCAGTGATTCTTCAGCTCGAGGGATTCGTTCGGCGGGAAGGGTTCACGATCTTATTCGGGGACTTAAGTCTGCTGTAAAAACAATCTATTTGATTGTAACTAAGACTTCAGAGGGAAGTATGGAATCCTTGAGTGAAGAAATCGAACGTACTGGTCTTACTGTAATCGGAGACATTCCGTTAGATCCTTTAGTTGTGGAATATGACTTGGCAGGTAAACCATTATTTGATTTGCCTGATGATGCCGTCTCGGTCCAGGCAGTGGAAAGTATTCTGAACCGTGCCGGAATCTTTAACTAGAAAGGAGAGAAGTTCATGTCCGTAACGTTAGTGAAAGAAAAGTATTCTAGTAGAGTTGGAGAAGTAGTACTCGGTGCAACAGCTGAACAGGGAGGAACTAGAACCTCCACAATTACGGTTGGAGGGGACAGTGCTTTACCGTTTCTTCACTTTGAAGGGGAAACGAAGAACCGTCCTGTCATTGCTATGGAGGTAACAGACGTAGTACCAACCTGGAATGATACCATCAAAAAACAAATTGGGGATGTCATTAATGATCCAGCCGCTTGGGCTAAAAAGTGCGTTGATGATTTTGGCGCAGATCTCATATATCTAAAACTAAACGGAGCTGATCCTGAAGGGGAAAACCGTTCCCCAGAAGATTGTGCTCGTGTCGTAAAAGACGTCTTAGCTGCAGTTGGAGTTCCCCTCATTGTGGAAGGGTGCGACGACGCTGAGAAAAATAATGAAATTATGACAGCTATTGCAGAAGCTGCTGCTGGAGAAAACCTTCTGATCGGTATTGCTGAACAGGATAACTATAAGTCTATTGCAGCTGCCGCGATGGTACACAAACATACTCTGATTGCTCGGTCACCTCTTGATATCAATATCTGTAAGCAACTCAATATCCTGATCCATGAAATGGGATTACCCCTTAATAAAATTGTTATCGACCCTACCGTTGCTGGTCTCGGTTTCGGAATTGAGTATGTTTATTCTATCATGGAGCGAGCACGTCTCGGTGCTTTAGCCAATGACAAAATGCTTTCAATGCCTATTATTTGTACGGTGGGTTATGAAGCCAATCGCTGTAAAGAAGCTTATGTCTCAGTTGAAGAGTTTCCCGGATGGGGGGATCTCGAAGACCGTGGAGTGCTATGGGAAGCTGTAACTGCTTCTGGAGTCCTTCAAGTCGGAGCGAGTATTCTTGTCATGCGTAATCCTGCGGCCGTAAGTATTGTCAAGAAAAACATTGCCGATATGATGGGCAAGTAATCCCATGATGATTTAATATTTATCTTTAATATCACCTTCATTTAGCTTATTTTTCTCAAATTAAAAAAATGAAAGGACGTGACCGAATGCTTATTTTTGGCGAACGGATCAACGGGATGTTTACTGATATTGGAGATGCGCTTCGTAATAAGGACCCGAAACCCTTACAGTATTGGGCTGTTAAGCAACAAGAAGGAGGAGCCCATTATTTAGACGTCAATTCAGGTCCTGCGATTCCTACTGATGAGCGTGTGGCTGCCTATGAATGGATGGTTAATGTCATACAAGAAGTCTCCGAATTGCCACTTGTTCTAGACTCAACGAATTATAATGCTATCGAAGCCGGCTTAAAAGTTTGTAAACGCCCAGCGATTATTAACTCTTGTCCAGCTGAGCAAGACAAAATTGAACGTGTCTTCCCTATGGCAATTCAATACAACGCCGGGATAATTGGCTTGACTATGGATAAAAAAGGTATTCCAAAAGACGCAGAGAATCGGGTAGCTTTTGCTATGGAATTAGTTGCAGCTGCAGATGAATACGGTTTAGCGATGGAAGACTTATTCATTGATCCTTTGATTCTTCCAGTAAACGTCGCTCAGGAGCATGCACCTGAAGTCTTAGAGTCCTTAAGGCAAGTAAAAATGTTAGCTAACCCAGCACCGCGTACGGTTCTAGGATTGTCGAACGTTTCACAGAAATCTCCGGATCGCAACTTGATCAATCGGACATACATGGCGATGGCTATTGCCTGTGGACTTGATGCAGCCATCATGGATGCCAATGATGATGATCTTGTCGACGTAGCTGCCACTGCTCAAATCTTACTCAATAGAAGTATCTATGCCGATTCCTATCTTAAGGTTTTCCGTGCACGCTAAAAGTGCCTTATACTACTAAACAGATGTAAAGGAGCTGTAACAAACTTGTTTCTAGTTTGTTACAGCTTTTAGTTTAGGTGAATTTTTACAATGCCTATCAGCCTCTAATTGCCCCTAAAGAATGTTCACTACTCAGTAGTGGATATTTCTTTTTTAGTGTAGCTTACTGCCGGACCGAAAATTTAAAGATAGAAGGTTGTAACGTCAAAAACACAATACATTTAGAGTCAAACTCTTTAAAGAGATAACAATTATCTTATTTTTTAACTCAGAAGTAGGAAATACAGTTTCTATGTCGAATATTATTTTTAGAAAGGTAAATAAAGATAATCAATTATATTGAAAAGAGGAAATAAATTGACGGATCAGTTGGGAGAAATCTTAAAAAACACCTTAAAAGCGATCGAATCAGGAAAAGAAGAAATCTTTTTTATCGCAGAAACTTCGCGGACTGAGACGCATCGGCTGATAGAAGAACTTTCTCAGCTTAAATCAAATATTTCAGAGATCATTTTACAAGTCGATTATCAAGAAAAAGTAGAACGCCGTATGCGTCAAAAACTAATGGAAGTAAATCGAGCGCATCAACAACATAGCCACGAAGATATGATGAAGACATATGCAGAAGCGAAGGATGCCCAGGTTAAACTCCAACTTTTGCAGCAAAAAGAAGTCCAATTGCGTAAGCGGCGCGACGATCTTGAACGATCTCTTAGCCAAATGCAAGTTACAATTGAGCGTGCTCAAAACTTAATGACTCAGGTTAGCATGGCGATTAGCCTATTGCAAGGTGGAGTTGTTGAAGCACTTCAAACACACAATCATGAGCAACGACTGGAAATGGGTTTACGTGTTATCAGAGCCCAAGAAGAGGAACGTCGTCGGGTGGCCAGGGAAATTCACGATGGTCCCGCCCAAACGCTGGCTAATATTGTCTTAAGATTAGAAATAGCTGAAAAGTTACTAGAGTTAGATCCTAGTAGGGTCAAAGCTGAACTCAAAGACCTTAAGAATTTAGTTCGGGCAAATCTACAAGACATACGTAGGATTATTTTTGACCTTCGGCCTATGGCGTTGGATGATTTAGGGATTGTGCCTGCAATTTCCAAATACCTAGATAACTTTCAAGAAACCTACAGTATCAAATGTGAGTTGCATATCGAGGGTCGAGAAAGGCGACTGCTTCCCGCAATGGAGGTTGCTCTTTTTCGATTAGTCCAAGAAGGAATGACTAATGTTGCAAAACATGCCCATTCTACTCAAGTGGAGATTAATTTAATCTATCAAGATGATTGGACGATTGCGAGAATACGAGATTACGGTAAAGGATTTGAAGTGAAGACTGCCATGGATGCTCCTGGGGAACATTTTGGACTTGTTGGCATGCGTGAACGCGTTGAAATGTTTTCAGGACGTTTTTCCATACAATCAACGATAGGAAAAGGGACTTCGATAGAACTTTCAATACCATCGAGCCAGGAGGGAGGAACTATAATTTGATAAAAATTGTAATTGCTGACGATCATCCTCTTTTAAGAGAGGGGCTGCGTCGCATTTTAGAATTTGAAGATGGGATTGAAGTCGTTGCAGAAGTAGGAGATGGTCAAGGGGCCATTAATGTTGCACGAACCTTAAATTTTGATATTTTATTAATGGATTTAAATATGCCTGGAGTTAATGGTTTAGAGGCTGGTCGTGTCATTCGTCGTGAATATCCGCAAATTGGTATTTTAGTACTTACGGTTGATGATTCGGATGAGAAAGTTTTTCAGGTCCTTCAAATAGGAGTGGCTGGCTATTTGCTTAAAGATGTCGATGCCAAAACACTCATTCAATCTATTTACAAGGTTTATTCAGGTGAACCAATTTTATCTCCAACAGTTACCGGAAAACTCCTTGGCCAATTGAGTCAACCCAGTCCGATAAGGGATACCTGTGGACTCAGTGATCGTGAGATGGAAATACTTCATTATGTTGTAAAGGGTTCTTCTAATCGTGAGATTGGGACGTCCTTATTTATTAGTGAAAAAACCGTTAAGAATCATCTATCGAGCATTTATCGTAAATTAGCTGTTGAAGATCGAACTCAAGCAGCGCTAAAAGCTGTTAAACTAAATTTTTTCCAGCTCGAATAGACAAAACTACTAATTCATAATGGTTATTGCTAAACCTTTGAATAACAAGTAAACTATCTCTAGGTATATTGATAGAATTATTTAGCGTAAAATTAAAAACAGTACTCAAAGTAAGCGTCCAGAATGCTGTACTTCAAGACTAATATTTGAAGGATAAGCAATAGTGACGCTATTTTTTGGAGGATTGAGTCAATGAAAATTAGCTTTTATGGAGCGGCACAAGTCGTCACTGGATCATCATTTCTGGTTGAATCAGGAGAAAATAAAGTATTAATTGATTGTGGAATGTTTCAAGGTTCTAAATCGCTTAAGGAATTAAACTATGGAGAATTCCCCTATAACCCTGCTAGTCTTGATGCTGTTATTCTAACCCATGCTCATATTGACCACTCTGGAATGTTACCTAAACTAATTAAGGCTGGTTTTAAAGGTGTAATTTGGGCTACTCCTGAAACAATTAAGTTATGTTCAATAATGCTTCCGGATAGTGGTCATATACAGGAAATGGAAGTAGAACGTAAGAATCGAAAGCGAACTAGAGCAGGGCTTCAACCCTTAATTCCGATCTATACTGTCCAAGATGCCCTTGATACCCTGCCATATTTTCGTCCAACATCTTACAAAGATCTAATTAACCTGGTCCCCACGATTTCGTTTCAATTATTCGATGCAGGACATATTCTGGGGTCAGCACATGTTATGCTGCATATTAATGAACCTAATTATCAGAAAACTATTGTGTTTTCTGGTGATATTGGAAATGTTAACCAACCGTATATACAAGATCCAAGCATTTTAAGTGTAGCTGACGTTGTAGTTATGGAAACGACCTATGGGAAACGTCTTCATTGTGAAAATATTGAGGAAAACAAAATTGACCGCTATGAGCAGCTAGCAGAGATAATTCGTTCGACAAATGAAGCTGGTGGAAATTTAATTATCCCTGCTTTTGCTATTGAACGAACCCAAGATCTTCTTTTTTATTTCCGAAAATTACAAAATGAAAACCGCATACCTACTTTGCCGATTTATATTGATAGTCCATTAGCGATCGCTGCAACTAAAATATTTCAAGAAAACACCGATAATTTTGATACTGCAACGCGTGAACTTATTAGTTCAGGCAATAATCCTCTGGAAATGCCCAATGTTCATTTCAGTCAAACGTCCCTAGATTCAATGGCTCTTAATAAGATTGAAGGCGGAGCGATTATTATTTCTGCCAGTGGAATGGCCGATGCTGGTCGAATAAAACATCATCTGAAACATAATCTTTGGCGTGAAAATGCAACAATTTTATTTGTTGGATATCAGGCTCAGGGGACACTTGGTAGAATCCTTTCAGATGGTGCAGAGGTTGTTACTATTCATGGGGAGAAAGTTGCAGTTAATGCACGAATTCGACATATTGACGGTCTTTCAGCTCATGCTGATCAAGCTGCCCTGATTAATTGGCTCTCCTTACTAGGGAAAAAAGCCGAGCAGATCATTCTTGTTCATGGTGAAATTGAATCCCAGACTATTTTTTCAGACAAAGTATTTGAAGCCTTCGAAAAGACTCCTCTTATACCTGAACTTGGAGAAACTATTGATTTCTCAATCGAAAAAGTCTTGAGGCTCGCTCCTGAAAAAGCTTGGTTAGCTCCAAAGGTCGAAATTGTTAATGAAACCGTCCCCTCAGAGCAACAATCAATCAAACAAAAAATACTTCGTCCAATTGTTCCTACTAACAAACGACTTAAGACATCCGCAAATAAAGCGTCTCGTTCACAAGTTAATAAGGCCTATGTCCGTTTACGACACCATCTTAAACAACTTATTGATGAAGGGCAACGAACCCATGATTTCAACCGAGTCGTTAACATTTTAGATAACATAACACGTTGGCTTGAAGATCAGGAACCAAAAACAAAGCGCTAAAACTAAAAGGAATCAGATCCATGCATATTCTAAGGTTTGACGTTTAATACCCGCTAGGAAACGAAGGGTTTCTTCACGTCGTTTTACAGCTAAACGTTTTCCGGCTTTAGTTGATACTTTGTCTGGAAGAGCCTCGGCAAAAAGCCGAGCACGGTCAATAGCATCTTCTGGAGTCTGTATCAATTCATCTTGCCCTACTAAACTGAAGAGTCGCATTAAGCCGATATTACCTAGATTGTCTAAAATATCCGATTCACGTAAATATACAGCTTCATCACTTCGGCCTGGTTCAGAATAATACATGTGATTTTCAACAGCGTCTAAAACCTTTGGTATTTTTACTGAGGAGAACATCATTTGTTGAAGTAGATTTGCTGCTACCCCTTTAGAGCGTAAAGCATGATCAACATTCTTAAGGGCATAGACAGGGTATTTGCCAGTATCATGAAGCATAGCTGCGGTATAAAGAACTTCATGATCTAAGGTTAAGTGACTGGATAATTCTTTAGACAGATGATAAACCCTAAAACAATGTTTAACCCCCCAAGCAGAGAGAGCACCGGATTTCTCTACGATTTGAATAAGCTCTTGCCTAAAATCCATATAGTTTCCTCCTTATCTATTTAATACTTTATACGCCAAATGACCTCCATAATCCTTCCATAATATGGTATAATTAATAATATTTTTATTTGTTAAGGATTATGGTTTAATATTAAGAGAATAGTTATAAATTTCTTTTGAAGGGTACATGGGGAGCTGAATGTCAATTGAGTAAAATAAGTGTTTATGGGAGCTTTACACAGGCTCTTTTCTTTTCCGGTGTCGTTTCAATTCCTAAATATCTTCTATCTCATTATAAAAAAATTGGTATCAACGACCGTGAATTAATGGTATTGATTCAGATATTATATGAAGCTGAATTAAACCCTTATCCGTCAATTGCAACTTTAGCTGGGCGTATGACTGCTACGTATTCCGAGATTGAAGAGGACCTGGGAAGATTAGTAGAGCGAAAACTTCTCACCATTGAAAGGTATTGGAATCCTACTGAGCTAAAGTGGGGAAATAGCTATAGCTTAGTTCCTCTGATCGATGAACTTGCTGAACTTTGGGCTATTGAGCGTTCACAGCAATTAGAAGAAGAACGAGCTCTAAAACAAAATCGAGTTTCTCCAAATACTCCTTCTGATCGTGCTAACCCCTCTATGGAGAACTTAGTCCGGACCTTTGAGCAAGAACTTGGACGGTTGCTTACTCGTTTAGAATGTGAAAACTTAGATCGATGGTTATCCTCAAATTTTTCTGAAGAGCTTATCACTGAGGCGTTAAGAAGAGGCGTAAGTGCGGGTATCCGAAATTTCCGTTACTTAGATTCGATACTTAGGGAATGGGAAAAAAAGGGATTGCGTACACGTGCAGAAATTGAAGAGGAAGACGCCTATTTTCAATCTCGTCAGGAGAAAAAAATCTTAAATCCTAAGCATAAGAGTTCTAAAACTCCTACTAACAAATACGAAAATTTCTATCTTTAGTTTGTATTCTTAGAAACGTATTAAGGAGGATACTAACGTTGAAGAGTGTAAAAGATGTCTTGAGCAGTAATGTCTTATCACCTAAGACACTTAATCCTAACCTAAACTCTACTCCCGCTCATCTTAATTCCTCTGATAAGTTTAAATGCCCAGATTGTCATGATCGAGGAATTATTGTTAATGGTGATGTTGCCACTCCGTGCAGCTGTATGCAATCGAAAAAACTAGCGAATCAATTTCGCCATGCACGGATTTCTCGAGAATTAATGAACAGTCGATTTAAAAATTTTAGATTTGATTACTATTCACCTGATATGACAGATCAAACCTACCATGAAGGAGCAGTTAAGGCTTTAAAAGCAGCTAAAAGTTTCGTAGATGATTGTCTTCATAATCCTTATGGTCTTGGAATACTCTATACAGGTCCTGTTGGATCGGGAAAAACGTATCTTGCCGCTTCAATAGCTAATGAACTAATGGAAGCCCAAAAAAAAGTTCTTTTTTTAGTGGTTCCCGATCTCTTAGATGAATTAAGGGCAACCTACAAGTCCGATGTTAATGAGCTTGATCTATTGGATACGGCTCGAACAATTCCCATATTAATCCTAGATGATTTAGGTGCTCATAATTATACAGATTGGACAAGAAACAGACTTTATTCAATTATTAATTATCGCCTAAATGAGCAACTTCCCACGGTTATTACCTCCAATCTTTCTCTCGATGAAATGGAAGATTATATTGGTTTACGTACTACTTCACGAATCATTCAATCCTCGCGAATTTTCAGGTTGACTGTGGCAAAAGATATCCGTCTTCAGATTTACCAAGAACGGGAAGGTAAGAAGTAAACTCGTTTTAGCTATCTAAACTAAACGTTGAAACACCGATGGTGAAATCCTTGTGAGTTATTAAGCCCAAGCCGTAACTCAAAAGTAAGATCTATAGAAAAGTGGGTCTTAAACCTGTCAAATTTAAAAATAATTTTTTAAACCTATGCATGTCCTTAATGGGACGTGCATAGGTTTTTTAAAAGAGTAAATAGGAGGTGTTTAAACTATGGCTAAAATTATCACTGTTAACCGTAAACACATTGTCATGGTTGCTAGTATTTTTGTGATTTGTCTCCTTGGATTTGCAGGACTTTCTTTCTGGGATAAAAAAGATGCGAGTGTAAGCAACAATCAAACTCCTGAAATCAAAATGCTTGGTGTTACAGTAGAACCGGCTTCTACTGTAAAGGATCTTACCTATGGAAGTATCACTCTAAAAGGGGCACAAGTGATTTCAACTAAAACATTTGACCTAATCGTAACGGTACAAAACATGACTGCAAATAAAATGACCAATGTTCCTGTGGAATTGCAAGTGACTCTAATCGGAGATGACACTAAAAAGGTAACCTCGCCAGGAAGTTTACCTTCCTTAGAACCGGGTGCCACTGCTCGTGTAGCATTTCGTCAGATCAAAGCTTTGGGCGACGCCTTAGGTAAGAGTGCGACAGATGGACAGCACTTGATAACTTTGCGGATTAATTCTAATCCTGAAGGGGGAGTAGAACAGGCTACAGAAGCAAGTTTTCGGTTTAACGTAGACTCGACGGTTAAGGTTCCCGCGACTGTGAAGAAACAATAAGTGTTACAGAAAATAAGTGCTGATCAAGGCACTTATTTTGTTTTCAAAGGATTAGGGATATAATACCTCTAAGTGAGGTGGATATAATGGAAATAAAAGTGGACTTACATACTCATACCGTTGCAAGTGGGCATGCTTACAGTACTCTATCTGAAAATGCACGGGCAGCCACGTCTAAGGGCATTAAATTACTAGGTATGACCGATCATGGACCTTCAATGCCAGGTGCTCCACACCTTTATCATTTTGGAAATTTAGCAATTATCCCCGAAGAACTATATGGAGTTAAAATTTTACCGGGTGTTGAAGCAAATATAATAAATCATGAGGGAGAATTAGACATCCCTATCCATTATCTAGCTCAAATGAAACTTGTTCTTGTTGGGCTTCATGTTATTTGTTACCCTGGGGGAACATCTGAAGAAAATACTCAAGCCTATATCAAAGCTATGAATAATCCCTATACAGATATGATGGTTCATCCGGGGCGACCAGAATTCGAGCTGGATCTTGAACGGATTGCCCATATGTCTGCCCAATTAAATATCCCGGTTGAAATTAATAACAGCTCGCTGTCAAGGGAAAAGAAGGGTGCTTGGGGAAATTGCCGACGCTTTGCTCGTTACATGCTACAGTATAAAGGTCCGATCATCTTAGGAAGTGATGCTCATTTTACGGATCGAGTGGGAGAATTTAGCCATGCTCTTGATTTGATTCACGAGGTGGGTATTTCAGAGCAGCAAATTCTTAATACTTCCACGACTCGGGTGCTGGATTATCTAACAAATCGGCGGAAAAATCGATCAAATACTAGCAGCATCCAGAAATAGAGTTTAGCTTTTAAATGTTATAAGTACACAGCCCTCTGAATTCCCATATATTGATATGAAGGGAGGGCGATTAAATGTTTGGTTATAAACCAGAAACCGTTGGTAAAAACGTTGGCACAGAACCAATATATTTAGGGTTGACTCTATCCGTACCTATCAGTTCAGAGGTTGGGAGTGCCTCCCTTTTATTTGCACAACCCCTTATAAATGGGAGGGTTTTTGCATCGACTGTTGTTTTAATCGCGTCAGAAATAATTATTTTCATAGCACGACAATTTTTTGATCTTAAAAGCCTTCCAATAATTGACGCGAGCAATGGACAGACCGTACAAATGCCTATTACCGAACTTCAAGAGTTCTTACGTTGGATGGCCAACAGATCCGGCCCCTCTCCCAATTCAATAACCAATGGAAGAAGTATTATTACAAACACGGATGGACAATCAAGGTCGTTTGTTCCGAGCATTATCACACCCACTACCCCTGAAACACCTCTTGTTGTTTCTATAGTTATCTCTGCAGATTATTCAACTAGGCCTTTTACCCCTAGTTTAGCATTTTTTGTTCCCATATTAACCTTTCCTGGTGTTCGTGGAGCGCTCCCAATCCTAATCTTGGGGCTGCTTGCTACAATTTTTGTAAGAGCAGTTGTCCCTCCCGAATCAACGGGATCTAAGCCACTTGTAAAGCCGGGTGCAACAAATGATGAGATAGATCCGCTAACCTTTAGTCCAAATGATCTTCTGCAGTTGCTCACCAAGTTCGGAAAACATTTCAGCCCAAAGTAACCTATAGCTAAAGGAGATTATTAACTAAATTAAATTCTAGATGAATAATTGGGAAGGCCAAAAAGGCCTTTCCTTTTTCTTAATGTCATGAATATATTTGTTTCTATAATTCGTTTATAGTTCAATGTGTTTTGTGGGTAAACTAAGTTTGAAATAATTTAGATATATAAGTAAAGGACGTGTAATAGTGCTGTTTAAACAAGTACAGGTTGATCGTGAACGTACTGCAGGAGTTATTATAGTTATAAGTCTATTTGTCATACTAATATCAGCCATAGGAGTTCGGTTATTAGACGTCAAAGTAACAAATATTGAATTCATCGATCGTGGCTTATATTCAATTATTACAGATGATGGTCCTGTAAATATTAGGAAAGACGATGTTTTAAGAATTGAGAGGACCTATACAAAGGTAGCGCTAACCGGAACACCCGTAGAATTACACAAGATTTACACAACCAAAGGATTTATTTATATTTCTTCGTTAGATCCTTTTTATATAATAGGCAATCAGTTAATCGAGACCTTAGATTTCGAGGGAAGGCCAATTTGGATTCCCACACTTAACGGTGCTGGCTCTGATGCAACCTTTAATGAACGACAAAATGCTAATTTAAACCTTGTTTATCCCTTTAATTTTGCAATTGGTACAGCCTCTAAACTTACAAAAGTTATTTTTTCTTTTATATCATTACAATATTTTGCCCTAATTATCGGCGGATTAACGTTGATAATCCTTGTATTTCCATTAAGGTTAGAAAGACCTTTACCTACTCAAGCCTATATTTTAATAGAATCAGAGTATAGTTCTAATGAAGAGCCTACTGATGTAGCTGCGAAATAATCGTTAGACACCTTGAAAGAATTGCTTTAAGGGTTTCTAATACAGAAAGGAGGATTGGTTTCCGTGAAAGTATCTGTTAAACATATAAGAGGACTACATTTTCAAGGTGAAGGTAGTACAAAAGTCATGACTAATATGGATGCTAGTGTTACAGCTGGTGGAACAGGACGTGGAACTAGTCCCATGGAACTCCTTTTAATGACAATTGCAGGCTGTAGTGGTATGGATATTGTCATTATTCTAGATAAGATGCAGATTAAAGTCCAACGTTTTGAAGCATCAGTAGAAGGAGAACGTTCCAGCAACCATCCCCGAGTCTTTAAAGATATCGAAGTAGTGTATAAGTTTTGGGGCGAATCATTACCTAAAGATAAGCTTAAACGTGCAGTTCAGCTCTCTATGGGAAAATATTGTAGTGTGGCTAACATGATTGATAAAGCTGCTAATCTGACTTACCGAATTGAACTTAACTCCATAGCGTTATAATCTTATAAAGGATATTAGTTAGGCTTACTTAGGCCTAACTAAGACCAATATTTAGAACCGTTTATAAAAAACGGTTCTTTTAAATTTGTAATATTTAACCAGTTAACTCACTTTTTAATTCTTAACCACTTTAGAGATCCTTGATAGAACATATATGTTTTGTTATACTAAATACGTTCTAATTGAATTCAGATATTAATTATTATTAAGTTAGCAACAACTCGAAAACCTTGTTTTTTATGAAAAGTAATTTAAACAAGTATGAGAAAAGATTCCCATAACATAGAAGGAGAAAAGAGCTAAATGAAAAAAAAGAGTAAAATTAGAATAAAAAGGATACTAGTGTTTCTTATCTTCAACCTTGTTTTTGCTGCAATACTAGTTCCATTTGTATTGTTTTGGGGACCCTTCCAGTCCCTAAAAACCGTAGCCGTGGGTGCCGTAGCCACATCACGTCATCCTCAAGTTGTAGAAGCCTTTCTTTCTCAAGAAGAAATTTCACGTATTATGAATTCTAACGACTCTCAGGGGATTAGTGGCGGCCAATTAATAGGGCGTAAACAGATCATGACAGATAAAACTTCGGGAATCACCATAGAAGATATTCAAGGCCAAAGCTTTAAAGGCAAAGTGATGTTAATTAAAGATCCGAAACGAGTTAAATTAGCCGTTACTAAAGAAATTGGTATAACTGGAGAACGGGTCAGTGATTTTGTTAAGAATAAAGGAGCCATCGCTGGAATTAATGCGGGAGGGTTCTATGACCCTAATGGTAAGGGGAACGGTGCTTTTCCAGACGGTTTAACCATGCATGAGGGAAAATTGGTTCACAATAATGTGGGCGACAAAGCTGTTAACATTGTAGGATTTAATGACCAAGGGAAACTAGTCCTTGGTAAGATGACGGCATCCCAACTGGTAGAGAAGAACATGCGCGAAGTGGTTACCTTCGAACCCAATCTAATTGTTGAGGGCAAGTCCGTCATTTCCGGAGATGGTGGATGGGGAATAGCCCCTCGAACAGGTATTGGGCAAATGGCTGACGGAACGGTCATATTTGTTGTCATTGACGGACGCCAACCTACTTGGAGTATCGGAGCGACCTTACGCGACCTTATGAACGTTTTTGCTGATTATAACGCAGTAAATGCTGTCAATCTAGACGGTGGTTCTTCATCAGAACTCGTATATGATGGTAAAGTCATGAATAAGCTTTGGAACATTTTCGGTGAACGTTATATTCCAACTGCTTTTGTTGTTATGCCTTAAGATACTTTATTAAGCTTAGCTTTTTCTGACTTATACAAAAAAGGAGAAAAAAACCCATGAAGAAGAAACTGCGTATAATATTAGTTTGGATATCTGTTTCCCTTGTCCTACAATTTGGAGCTTACTCCATTTTAAATAATAAAGTTGCTAAAGTACTGGGACCAATCGCTGAAACAAATGAACCAATCACAAAACAACTCAAAGCTACCATTCCAGGCTCTAATTTTGAAAATATTCAGATTTCCTATGCCAAAGATTATTTAGCTTATAAAGACAATGGTATACTAAAGATCTTTAATCTTAAAAAAGAAAAAATAGTGTTTGAAAAGGAATTGCCAAGTGATAAAGATCAAAAAATGGGTGTTCTTTCCTATCAATGGCTGCCTGATCGGGATACCTTACTTTATTTCTATGCTAAAAAAAATCCAAATCCGGTAACTTATGTAACTGTACCTATTAAACAACCTGAAACTGTAATTCCTATTGAGCCAACAATAGAAGATCCTAATCAAAAAACTGATAAGCAAGTCATACAAGACGTTCCGATTAAGACTAGAACTGAAGCCCGGTATGGTAATCCACAAATTACAGAGTTATATACTTTAGAACTCCCCAGTAGCGATGAAGATACTGCTCCAGATAATCGTTTTAATCAAACGATTAATGAATTTCCAGCAGGTGGAAAAATCGAAGAATTGGTTGTTTCAACGTCTACTAATCTTATATATCTCACTGTTAAAAATCAATCATCCGAATTACTCATGGAAATTGACGTTATGAAAAATATACGTTCCTTAAACCGAACAGGAGAGATTATAGATGGAATGGCCGCTTCTGATCGATATGGAACACTTTTTATCAACAGCAAAGTTAATGGGACTAAGCAAGTTGTTTCCTTAGGAGTGGGCAAACGTCTAGTTATTTCAAAAAGTAGTAATGATAAAGTCTTAGGAATTAGAAATGGCAAAGTGTATATTGGTGAAGTTAAAAATAATCAACTTGTTAAAATAAAAACCCTAGAGGATCGGTCAGAAATGACCAATAACCCTTCCCAGAAAACAGAATGGGAGGGCTCAATTCCTTTTAATAATGCAAATTGGCTCATTGGTTCTAAAGGGCAGGTAATTATATATAATCAAACCACTGCCTATATCATTACTACCGGACAACTTAAAGAGCTCCAATTACTCGGTGATGAAAATTATATCTCTGACGATGGTGCTGAGCTTATTCAATTAAAAAGATCAGGAACGTCAACTATTGTTGAATTACAGCCCATTAAGCTCTAACCGATTGATAGAGTAAATCTACGGGTGACGGGGGGTGACAGGGGGACGGGGTTATTGACAACATTTAAAT
>JADQBO010000158.1 GCA_016278585.1 Desulfosporosinus sp. | reverse complement strand
ATTAAATTCATCTGATAGGTAAGACAGAATTTTCGAGATCTTCCCTTCAGCATTATTGGAATTGGTGAGCAAGAATTTTGCTCTGGCCACCGAGCTTCCAATGTATTTCGCATTCTTATAATCAATTTCCGAAATGATCTCATCATAATTTCGATAGGCAGAAATGATGCTCAAGATCTGACTTCTCAGCGATTCATAGGCTAACCCTTGATCGGCAACTTGCTCTACCTCCATATATCCCGATACAGCCCGCTCAAAAATGTCCTCATCATTTAAGATGCTGTACAGATTCTCGATGATCGACGATCTGAAATAGGAAATATTGTCGCTGGTCTTAATGCGATGATACGCTTTTGATCCGATATCCTTATGATAAATAAAAAAGTCCTGCACGATTTCGGCAGCAGATTTTTCGTTGGTGATAGCGTCAATATGTTTTTTAATATTGGTGCTTAGTTTTTTCAGGCCCACCATTAATTCTTCCGTGTTTTCAATGACCCGTTTAATGATGTATTCATAAGGCTTAATATACCCTTCCTTATTGAGAAGGGTAGCGTGAATTTGGGATACTAAGCTCTGATATTCCAACTCTTCATTCTTGATAATTTTATTAAAGGATTCTATGATCGTAGCAGCGTAGTCAAATAGGTTCACCTTAACCCGAAAGTCATTGGAGAGTTCGTGTTCTATCCATCCGCTTTCCTTCAACCTTCGCAAAATTGCGTTGGCTTTCGAACGAGAATCGTTTGCAATCTCGTTATCCTCATCAAATACCATCTCCGTGGTGGATTCATTGTCAAAATAGGTTTCTAACTTAGCAACGATAATCTCCTTGTCCACACCGAAGGATAGCTCTGATTTATAGGTATTATAGATAAGCCTCAAGCAATCGATATACGTCGTTTTATATTTGCTAGTTAACGGTTTGAAAAAGCCATCCGGGATGATAGTAAATAAATTCAGTTGTCTCACCTCCAATTAAAGCACATCTCATTTACATTCTAACATTCCACATGTTTCCTTATACTCCTCCAGAATTCTAAAGAATTCTAATTAATCTACTATTAATTAATGATTTTTAGCTTCAAAATCGATTAATGCTCATACCATTATAAATGCCGCTACCTTTTATCGAAGTAACGGCACCATCCTATCCCAACACATACCACGGGTTATTAATTCTTGAACTTCATACTGTTTCAATTTATCTCTAATTTCAATAACATTCTCCGTCCGAATCCTACACCTATTCGAAGAATCTTATGTTTCAGTTTCCCTGTTTCCCTCAGGAAATGCTCGTCAAAGTAAAGATAACTACGGCATTTATCCCTTTTCTCGAATTCGATTGCCTTTCTATTCATAAAATCCGTGACATCTTCATCTTTATTGCAACAAAAAAGAGAGAGCGCATCTCTCCATAAATTCTCGTTAATATCCTCTGCCTTAATTAAGCTTTGGAGCGAAGCAAATCCAATAATCTCTCCTCACTCCCCTTCTTCTCGGTAAGGACTTTTTTCGAATCTATAACTAAAGGCTTGGCGGTAAGACTACCTTTTTCAAGTCTTTCAACAGTCTCTCTTTTTGTAATGGCGAATTCTTTAGTAAAGGAAAGGGTTGCCATAGGAATCACCTCTTTTGAATGATTTAATTATATTATACAACTGATTAAGTAAAAATCCAATTGGAATATTTCCTCTTTTTAACAACTCACTTTATCGATGCTACAACGGAGCTCAGTGGCCCTCCGAGTGAAAAGAGTCGCGAATCAAAGGTGGCTTTATTTTTTCCATATAGCCAAAGCCTGATCCAGCTTGACTTTTCGATCCTTCGTCCACCACGTATAAGGGTAGGCCCCGCCACTACCTCTAGCATCCACAACCCCATTCCATGTACATACTTTGGATGGTATTTCTTGTGGATCAAGAACTAGAATTCGACAAAGGCTTAGCGTATCATTGCTCTCCCTTGAATACTCCAAACCTACTGCAACTACCCAATGTCCCCAGCCTGGATATTCCATACCCATAATAACAGGATGGTTTTCTTTAATGTGCCTTTCGACGAAGCTCTTTACGACTACTCCACTTTCTTTAAAAGGTTCAGCCCCCAGCCTTTTTGTAAATGCCCCATCAATAAAATCCTGTAGTTGCCTAACGTTATTCTTTTATGTTCAAGGATTTTAAGCTAATTCATAACCGGGTCGAATTCAACATTATCTCAATGTTATGATACAAGACAAATTTCACCTTTCTGCTTGTTGTAATTTTTCTTTCTTGTTCAATATCATTACTGAATTTCTACATTATCAGCATGCTCTAATGCGCCGGTACTAGTTTTAATGTCCTAGTAACTTCAACCTTCATATCGTGCAGAAGATTATCACACACTGGGCAGACCTGCTGTTCAGCAGGAAGTGTATGTTCAATGACAGTGACCTTTAAATCTTTGAAGTCCTGATCGCGTCTACCCCTTTGTTTGGGTTTTCTGGGGGGCCTCTCAGTCGCTTCTTCAAAGGTTGGCTCTGGCTCCCCCTGTCGGA
>JADQBO010000014.1 GCA_016278585.1 Desulfosporosinus sp. | reverse complement strand
AAGGTGTAAAAAACTCCCTCGCCTTTTTTCTCGCCTTTGCAGCCGGCGCCATGACCTTTCTCGTCTTTGCAGAGCTTATGCCCCTCTCCCGTGAACGGCATCCACATTATGCATTGCTTGGTGGAACGGTTGGGTTCTTCTTATTCGCTTCGATTAGTCTGCTTCTTCCTGCTTAAAACCTTTATGTATATAAGCTAGAAAAACACTGTAGCTATTACTATTCAAAATAGTTGTCAACAACCCCGTCCCCCTGTCATCCTTATCCACCCTGAACTAATCAAAGCTAAAACCATAGAGAAAAGGAGCGCTAACGAACACACTTCGCTAGGCTCCTCTAATTTAGACAGGTGCTATCCCCCTGTTAACAGCATCTGTCATAAGCTATTCTTCTATAGGCCTCTTCATTAATTGAGACTAATCCCTCACTTTAGAACTTGGGCTGCATAATCTCCCATCGCTTTGTATCCTTTAGCATTTGGATACTTTTCATCAATGGTTAATCCACTAATATATTTTCCCTCCATATCGAACAATACATTAGAAAAGTCCAAGGTCAAAATGTCTTGTTCCTGGGCATAACCCAACTCCCACTCTCGAGTTTCCTCAATGCTTTCTCGAACTCCAGGATACCCGATTGGTAGAGCAAGTATAGGGATAATATGATTAGCTTTGGCTTTTTCCACCATGGCTGTAATGTTCGTTTGGACCTCTGTGAGGGGCACCTCCTGAAGCGCATCCCCAATTCCAGAAAATATAATGACCCGGCCCGGTTTCTCAGAAACTACGTCTACGTCAAAACGATCCAGTAAGTCTTTCGCAGTTTGTCTTGATTTTCCTTTATTGACTACTGGCACCTGAAGGACCTCAGCAGTGCGCGTTGTCCAAGAATACTCAGGGTCCAAAGGATATCCCAGTGTAAAAGAATCTCCTAAAGCGACAATCTTTGGATTGCTTAAAACCGGATTAGTCGCCTCTAAATTAGGGTTCGTGGGAGCTACAGGCACTTTCTCATTCTGGCCCCAAAACCCAACAAACCCAGTAATTAAGACGATCAGGGCAAGGCCCACTGCAACTTGAATCAAGCGTATCTCCAACCGATATGTACGCATAAAACTCCCCCTTCCTTATTAAATATTCTACATCTTTGACCACTTTCCTCCTTCATTTCACTTCCATTCTTACGGATCTTCGTAAATCGATCATACACCAGTACGTACTTTAGCGCATATTTTGTATAAGGAAAAAGGAGGTAACTCTAATGAATTACATTGATAAGGCCCGCGAATTGGGGGAAGCCCTATCCCAAACTCCCGAAGTTCAAGGCTTAAAAGCTGCTGAAGCTTCAATTATGGCTGATCCCCCAAGTAAAGAATCATTTATCCAGTACCAAGAAAAAGAACGCGGGATCGTAACCACCCAAATGATTAGTAAAGTCGTTCCAGAAAAAGAGACTCTAGCGCTGCTTGACCTTAAAGTCCGTCTAATGAATAAACATCCCCTAATCAAAGCTTACTTTATTCAACAGCAAAACTATGAAAAATTAATGGCAATGGTAAACCTAACCTTAACTACCGCAATGCATGGAATGCCTTCCGCTAAGGACCTTCCCATTCCTGAAGAGTTCAAAGGTATGGCACAACAAATCCTTGACAAAATCGGTGGTGGAAACGCGATGGAGAAAATGCAAATTTCACCTGAGATGTTAGAAGGTATTAAACTCCCTCCTAATCTTAAATCCTAAAAGGTGTTGATTAAAACGTGAGACCCATCGGTTATCAGGGACCGTATATTGTTAACGATATCACGCATCCCTTATCCTTAATTGCATTCCTAATCGTTATCGTGTTGGGAGGATGGGTATCTATACGTACTTGGTTCTGATGGTTAGAGAAAGGAGGAACGCCGTTATCAACCAATATAACTGCATCCCCCCAGTCCCGGCGACTCCTTTTTCCTTTTCCATCTTAGTGACAAGCCCTATCCGCCGAAACTTATTATTTTGCCCTGTCAGTTCGATGGTATTTCCATTAGCCAAAACAAAAATCCAGTTTGCCGCCATAATTGTAGCTGGTTTAGATATCCTTATCTCATTTCTCTATAAACGTTCATTGGTTCATCCTCCTAATCCCTCCCACCCTCCTCCACCTCAATATCCCGTGACCCTAACCATGCCACAACTCACTCAACTTATACAGGCAGCTCTTAATGGGGAGGTCCCTCTTTCTCCGCCTATTCAACCTACTCCTGGGCAAGGCTTTGGACCTGTCGGAGTAGATGAACCACTTTTCCCAGATAATCTGAGTGTCTCCTTAGTTCTCTCGGCCCCATTAGCCACCTTTGACGGTACCCCAGACACATCCTTCAACGTCCCATTATTCGAAGTACCAGGTGCCCCTGGCAATCTAATTATTGCTACTAGCATACTCATTGCTCAATTCCTTATCGAACGGGCTGGAGTCGGAACTCCCAACGGGAGCGGTAACTCAAACAGAAAGGTTACACTGAACAGTGGTAAGGGAGGGATCTCATATGTCAATCACATTTCCACCTAA